>NZ_JBAIZF010000027.1:0-114227 GCF_036762875.1 [Clostridium] cellulosi
TACCAAGCGCTATATGAGCATGATACATCTTGAGGCCCTGGATGTCATGACTGATTCACAGGTAACTGCTGGCTAGGTGATGACTACCAAGCGGGTTATGAATTTGCGAAAAATTCTTGACGGTACCACATTATAATTGAATTAATTGCCCTTTGCTGTCTGTTAAAGCGGATGGCTTCTCGGTCAAGGAATATAAAAAGGATGTTCCCTAATGGGAACATCCTTTTTTACTCATTGTTCTGAGGGACGGTGCGCTTTTTGCGTTCGGCGCGTACTTTTTCGATACGCTTTTCCTCAACGTGTTCGACGGTGAATACAAAATCACCGATTTCAACGCTCGGATGCTCATTTTCACTGGGTATGCGCCCCAGCCTGTCGATTATGAGACCTGCGAGGGTATCATATTCACCCTCTGGCAGTTTTGTGTCCAAAAGGTGGCTGACTTCTTCGATATCCGCAGTACCCTCGATGGTATATGTCGAATCGTCGATTACCGAGTATTCGTCGGTTTCATCGTCGTATTCATCCTGAATGTTGCCGACTATGGACTCCAGCAGGTCTTCCATAGTGACGATGCCGGCAGTTCCGCCGTATTCGTCGATGACAACCGCCATATGCTGTTTCTGTTCGGTAAGCTCAACAAAAAGGTCCTGACAGCGCTTGGTTTTCGGTACAAAAAGCGGCGGCCGCATTATTTCACGGATATTAAATTCTTTATCCATCGGCTTGCCGACAAATTTCAGCAGGTCCTTTGCGAATACAATACCCACAATGTCGTCAAGGTCATCTTTATAAACCGGGATTCGTGAGAATCCTTCCTTGAGCGCGACGTCTATTACATCTGACAGTGAGGCAGTGTCCTCAACTGCATATATTTCTGTGCGGTGCGTCATAATGTCGCTGGCGGTCCGGTCATTGAATTCGAAAATGTTGTTTATCATTTCCTTTTCATTTTCGTCAATGGCTCCGGTCTCCTCACCGACATCTACCAACATGCGTATTTCTTCTTCGGTTACATTATTCTGATTGTCAACAGGTCCAACACCGAAAAGATGTGCAACTGCGTTTGTCGAATGAGAAAGCAGTGCGACGAACGGCAAGAATATGATTGAAATGGCGTTGAGTATGCCGGCCACTCTGAGTGCCAATGCTTCGGAATTCTTCATCGCGATTCGCTTTGGAACAAGCTCGCCGAAGACCAGCGTGAAATATGAAAGCAAAATAGTGACTATGAAAACTGAGAGGAATTTTACCAAAGCAGGTGAAACTCCACTGTTTTCAAATGCCGCAGCAATTCTATCCGCAATACTTTCTGAAGCAACGGCACTTGAAAACAGGCCAGACAGCGTTACTCCAACTTGTATTGCAGCAAGAAAATTACTCGGCCTAGATAAAAGCTTTTCAAGAACGATGGCCCGCTTGTTTCCTTCCTCCGCGAGAACCTTGATTTTAGTATCGTTTGCCGAGACAATGGCAATTTCGCTTGCCGCGAAAAAAGCATTAATTAAAATAAGTACAAGGAGCAATAAAAGTTGCAGTATTAAACTGCCACCAGAATCCATTTAGAAATTCCTCTCATAGACAAGATTTACGCGTGCAAAACTTGAAAACGCAATATTACGTTTTGTGTTTATAACGTAATCGCATAAGTAATTATAACCATACTAATTATTATAATATATGTTTTTAACCATTCTGTCAAATAGCGGAAAACCAAGGTCAGTGATGTAAAAGAAAAGCCAAAACTTGTTTCAGCAAATAAGCAGTACATAATCCGCAATTGGCTTTTAGTACAAAAATATTTATATTGTTAGTATATATTTTATATTATTTTTCCCCGTATTGCAATAAGGCGTGCTGGGTGTGCGGTTCAGCAACAAAGAAGTTAAACAAGATGAAACCGAATAAACCGGCGCTCAAGGTTTTCTGCCCGAAATTCAATGCTTTTCGGCGATTTTCGGGTTGGCTTCTATAAAACGCAAGGGCTGCACCTGACGCTGACAATTTCAACGTTTGGTGCAGCCCTCTAATTTCGGTTTAATTACACTCTGAAAAGCAGATCTGCATATGTAGGAATCGGCCAGATATTTTCGGGCACTAACATTTCAAGTTCATCAGCGACTGCACGGACATTGGCCATAGCCGGGATTACTTTGTCACGGTATGCAACCGCGCTCTCTTTAGGATTGTCGATTGCTGATGCGGCCTCAACAGCGTCCTTAAGAGCGATTGTGTATGCTTCAAAGTCGTCAACAAGACCAGATACTTTGGTGAGCAAATCGCTTGCTGCCTTGCTTTTCGCGCCGGCGGATTTCAGGTTTGCATTAAGTGCCGCAAGCTGGTTCAAAAATGTAAGCGCGGCGGGAATCAACTCACGGTTGGCCATCTGAATCATGGTTAAAGCTTCAATATTGATAATCTTGGAATAATTCTCAAGGTGGATTTCATAGCGTGAATCAAGTTCGGCCTTTGACATAACGCCAGTGCGGGCAAGGACATCAATATTCTTCGGTTCTTTTAACACTTCAATAGCGTCGACAGTGTTTGTGATGTTCGGGAGTCCGCGCCTTGCAGCCTCGGCAACCCATTCTTCGGAATAGTTGTTGCCGTTGAATATGATGCGCTTGTGTTTTTTGATAGTTTCTTTTACAATCGCCCTAACCTCAGACATAAAATCGTCAGCTTTTTCAAGGCGGTCAGCGAACCTTGAGAGTGTGTCCGCGACCGTGGCGTTGAGAATATAGCAGGGCGATGCGACACTCTGTGATGAACCTGCCATGCGGAATTCAAACTTGTTGCCTGTGAAGGCGAAGGGGGACGTGCGGTTGCGGTCTGTTGAATCCTTCGGCAGGTTAGGCAGTGAGGTGACACCGATGTCAATTGTTTTACGCTCTATGCCCTCATAGGGTTTGCCTGTCTCAATTGATTCGAGGATAGCGCTGAGTTCTTCGCCGACGAATATCGAGATAATTGCAGGGGGAGCTTCATTAGCGCCGAGGCGGTGGTCATTGCCGGCGCTTGCGACTGTCATACGGAGCAAATCCGCATAATCGTCAACAGCCGCTATGACGGCAGAAAGGAAGAGAAGGAATTGGGCGTTTTGACGCGGGGTTTTTCCGGGATCAAAAAGGTTTTGTCCCTCGTCGGTTGACAGTGACCAGTTGATGTGTTTGCCGCTGCCGTTGACGCCATCAAACGGTTTCTCATGCAGAAGGCAGGCAAGGCCATGCTTCTTTGCGATCCTGCGCATAGTCTCCATAACTACCTGGTTGTGGTCGGTTGCGACATTCGCTGAGTCAAAGATGAGTGCAAGCTCGTGCTGGGCAGGGGCAACCTCGTTATGTTTTGTCTTTGCTGATATGCCTAGTCTCCAAAGCTCATAGTCCAGGTCGTGCATGAATTCGCTTACTCTCATGCGCAGGCGGGCGTAATATTGGTCGTCAAGTTCCTGGCCCTTCGGGGGCTTTGCACCGAACAGTGTACGTCCCGCGAGCATAAGGTCAAGGCGCTTGTTGTAAAGCCCACGGTCGACAAGGAAATACTCCTGCTCCGGACCCACTGTTGCTGTAACGTGATTTGCTGATGTATTGCCAAAGAGCTTGAGTATGCGCAGCGCTGCGTTGCTCAAAGCTTCGGCCGAACGCAGCAAAGGAGCTTTTTTATCGAGCGCCTCGCCTGTGTAGGAAATAAATACAGTCGGTATGTAAAGGGTCCCGTCCTTTACAAAAGCGGGGGAGGTGCAGTCCCAAGCGGTATAACCCCTCGCTTCAAATGTGGCGCGGAGTCCGCCTGACGGGAATGAAGACGCGTCTGACTCTCCCTTTATAAGTTCTTTGCCTGAGAACTCCATGATCACTTTGCCGTCGTTTGTAGGTGAAATAAAAGCGTCATGCTTTTCGGCGGTGATGCCAGTCATCGGCTGAAACCAATGTGTAAAGTGGGTTGCGCCCTTTTCAATAGCCCAATCCTTCATTGCATTGGCAACGACGTCAGCAATTGACGGATCTATTGGAAGACCCTGTTCTATGGTTTTCTTTAACGACTTGTAAGTAACCTTAGGAAGCCGTGTTTTCATAACTGAATCATTAAATACGTTGCTGCCAAAAATAGAAGCTGGACACATATCCTTTTCATCTTCCATTGTGTATGCCCCCCTTGTGAGAAAAAAGAAAAAGGTGCATCACGGCAAGGCTGCCGCGAAACACCATTGTTTCACACGCGATATTATATAAATAGTATAACATAGAAACAGCAGTTTTGCAAAATAGAGTTTTTCACAAACTTTCATTATATTTGTGCCTCCCGGATAGTCCAAATCAATAAATAAATATGCGGGATTAAACGCAAAAACACCAAAGAGTCAGCAAATGTGACGCAAAACTGCTGTAATGGACTTATTATAGGTTTAGCTGAATAAAAGGTTTTTTGAATCTGCTTGCAGAGAATTTTATGAGGCATGATAGGGTTTATTTAAGTGCCTTTAGGAGTTTTTCACGCAGCTTTACGGGGTCTGCTTTGCCGCGGAGCGCCTTCATGCACTGGCCCATCAAGAAACCAATGGCCTTTTCCTTGCCGGCCTTGAAATCTGCAACTGACTTCGGATTAGCTGCAATTACTTCGCTTACCGTCTTATCAATTGCGCTTTCATCGCCTATCACAGCGAGAGAATGTTTCTCCACAAGGCTTTCGGCGGTTTCGCCTTGTTCGTCAAAGAGCATCGAGAGCACCTTTTTGCCGGACGCAGCGGTAATTTTGCCGTTTTTGCACATAGTAATTATGCTGACGAGATTCTCCGGCCCGAAGGGGATATTTTCAGGCTCCAATTCGCGTTCTTTTAGGTTGCGCATCATTTCGCCGACTATCCATTTTGCGGCTTCCTTATAATCAGTTTTTTCGGCAATCGCCTCATAAAAATCTGAAAGGGCCCTTGATTCGGTTATAATAACAGCGTCGGCTTCCGATACGCCGTTTTTGACATATTCAGCAATCCTGACCTCCGGAAGGCGGGGAAGGCCTGCGCGTATTTCTTCAATCCTCTTGTCGTCAAGGACAATGGGAACGATATCAGGTTCGGGGAAGTAACGGTAGTCGTTAGCCTCTTCTTTGCCCCTCATTGGCCGGCTTTCTCCCCGGCTGTCGTCCCAGCGGCGCGTCTCCTGTTCAACCTTACCGCCGTCTAAAATAACGTCAATTTGCCGTTGTGATTCGTTTTCAACCGCGCGGTAAATGGCGCGGAATGAGTTTATATTTTTCATTTCGGTTCTGGTTCCGAACTGGTCAGAGCCCTTTGGCCTTACAGACAGATTGACGTCGGCGCGGAGTGAGCCTTCTTCCATTCGGCAGTCTGAAACGCCTGCATAGAGCAGAATTGTGCGGACGCGCTCCACAAACTCCTTTGCCTCTTCAGGGGAGCGGATATCCGGTTCGGATACTATCTCAATCAGAGGGACGCCGCAGCGGTTATAGTCTACATAGGTGCGGCGGGCGGCGGTATCATGTACCAACTTACCCGCATCCTCTTCTATATGAATCCTCGTAATGCCGATTTTTTTGCCGCTTGACAGTTTTACATAACCGTTTTTGCAGAGCGGCAGGTCGTACTGTGAAATCTGGTATGCTTTCGGCAGGTCGGGGTAGAAGTAGTTCTTGCGGTCGAGCTTTGAAAAATGAGCAATTTCGCAGTTCATGGCAAGACCCGCGCGGACAGCATATTCGACGACCTTTTTGTTTAGCACAGGCAAGGTGCCGGGCATTCCGGTGCAGACTGGACAGCAGTGTGTATTCTGCTCTCCGCCGAACTCGGTTGAACAGCCGCAGAAAATCTTTGTTTTTGTTGCCAGTTCAGCATGTATTTCAAGTCCTACTACTGTTTCGAATTCCATTTCTCCGCACCCCCTTATATATTAGGAAACTTATTGTAAGGCGTAGACTTTTCAAAAGCATAAGCCGCCCTGAATATTTTCGGCTCGTTGAACGCAGGGGCGATAATCTGCAGCCCAATAGGCATGCCCTGTTTGTCAAATCCGCAGTTGAGCGACATGGCCGGGATACCGGCGATATTTACCGGCACCGTAAAGATGTCGCCGAGGTACATGGCGATCGGGTCACCGCTCTTTGAACCTATCGGATAAGCGGTGGTTGGAGCGGTAGGACCGATGATCAGGTCATAATTTTCAAAAACCTTGTCGAATCCGTTCTTAATAATTCTGCGAATTTTCAGCGCCTTTTTATAATAGGCGTCGTAATAGCCGGCGCTCAAGGCGTAAGTGCCGAGAATAATACGGCGTTTTACTTCACGTCCGAAACCTTCACCGCGGGAACGGTCCATGAGCTGGGCGAGATTTTTGCAGTCCTTTGCGGCGTAACCGAACTTGATACCGTCGTAGCGGGCAAGGTTAGATGAAGCCTCAGCTGATGAGATAAGATAATATGCCGGGACAGCATAATCCGCAGCGGGGAGTGAAACCTCATCGCATTTCGCGCCCAAATCTTCAAAGTGTTTTGCGGCGCGAAGAACGGCTTCTTTTACATCGGGGTCAAGCCCGTCACCGATATACTGTGTTGGTATACCTATCTTCATGCCTTTGACGCCACGGTCAATATCTGCTGTGTAATCCGGGTGCTTGTAATCGGCGCAAGTAGAATCGCGGCTGTCGGCGCCGCAAATAGCGTTCAGAACTATGGCGCTGTCTTCAACAGTACGGGTTATCGGGCCTATCTGGTCAAGGGAAGAAGCAAAGGCAACAAGGCCAAAACGGGAAACCGCGCCATATGTCGGTTTAAGGCCGACTACGCCACAGAAAGAAGCAGGCTGCCTTATCGATCCGCCGGTATCTGAACCCAGCGCGAAAAGAGCTTCACCCGAAGCAACGGCCGATGCAGAACCGCCGGACGACCCTCCGGGTACTCTCGTGATATCCCACGGGTTTGCACATTTCTTAAAATAGGAGGTTTCAGTTGAGCCGCCCATCGCAAACTCATCCATATTGAGTTTACCTGTTATGACAGCACCTGAAGATTCAAGTTTTTCAATAACTGTAGCGTTATACGGCGGAATAAAATTTTCAAGCATCTTAGAGGCGCAGGTCGTCGCAATACCTTTTGTGCAGATATTGTCTTTTATGCCGGCAGGAATACCTGTAAGCGCACCGGCTTCTCCGTTATCTATTTTTGACTGAGCGGATTTTGCCATGCTTTCTGCTTTTTCGCGGCAAAGGCTTATATATGCACCGAGTTTTCCGTCAACGGCTTCAATACGGGCATATACCGAATCCAATAGCTCGTCCGCCTTTATCTCATGCTTTTTCAGAAGCTCGGAAGCTTCTTTCACGCTTAACTTATAAAGATCCATGCTTCATCCTCCAACAAACCGATGTTTTCAGCGCGGCGCAGTAATCAAAGTCATTGTTCAACGGCAAGGGGAACATCATAGAAGCCGTCCTCTGAATTTGGTGCGCATGCAAGCAGAGTATCGCGGTCATATGACGGCACGGGATTATCGTCCCTCATTACATTTGAAAGGCCGAGAACATGTTCCATAGGTTCAATTTCGTCGGTATCTATTTTTGAAAGTGTATCCATATAACCGATTATGGCGTCAAGATCCTTCTCAAGCGAGGCTTTTTCTTCCGCACTCAGTTCCATGCGGGCAAGCTTTGTCAGATATTCAATGTCGGCCTTTTGTGACATAATAATCCCTCCAACAATGGAAACTTATTTATCTATTCCAAATATGAATGTAAGTCGTATTTGACAACATTCATTAGTGAATTCCGTATTTATACATAAGTATAATTATAACATATCATCTTATCTTTGCAAGTATAACCAAATTAGCTTGATAAACTCATTCATCGTAAAAACTAAATTTTGATAAGCGAAAGAATCAGCGGGGGATAGGGAAGATGTCATTATTGGCAAAGCTGATATTCTCATAAACTGGCTTTCATGTTGACGATTCTTTACAGAAAAATATTAGAGGGTGATTATTGAATATTTATTACTTCATAAAAAATAGAACACATAAGTCAAAAAAAAAGCCGGTGCCTGTTGGCACCGGTAAAAAGGAGGTTTATCTATGAATCAGGTTAAACTTACTTGCTTGACTTCCATGCGTCATACTGCTTCTGCATCTCAGCGAGCAGCTCATCTACACCGTTGGCTTTAAGCTCTTTCTTGAATGCACTAACAGTCTTGTCAACATCGCAAGTTCCATAGAAGAGCTGTTTGTAGTAGGCCGTAACTGTGTTAGAGCAGCTGTTGACCTGATCTTTAACAGGAGTCGGGTCAAAGATAAAGCCGAGCGACGGAAGAGCTGTGGCTTTATCGTTGTACTCTTCGTACGATTTCCAGAGGTTCGGATCCTGAGTTGTTGTGAGGTAGTTGATGAACTGGTTGCCAAGGATCCAGCCACCAGCGGACTTATAATCAGATGAGCTCTTGAGCTCAATGATATTGTCAGATTTCTTTTCGTAGTCTATGCCTTCCTCGCCCCATACAAACAGGTTGACAAGTGTTTTGTCTGTATAGAGCATCTTGATGAGCTGGAATGCCTCATCCTTATGCTGTGAAGAAGTCGGAATAGCAAGCATAGCGCCTGTTGTTTCACGATTTGTCTTCTCGATAGGAGTGATGTCAACTTGTACTACGTCAAATCCGAGTGAAATGGATTCTGACTTGTCTTTACCAGGAACAAGTGACCAGCTACCGCAGAGGTACTTGCCTGATTTCATTTCTGTCTCCTGGCTCTCAGCAGTAGAAGCGTTTGGTGAGAAGTAACCTTTCTTGTTGTACTCCTTCATCTTCTTGTAGAAGGCAACAGACTTATCATCTGTGAACTGATCGAAAACCTTATTGCAGCCTTCCGCAGGATCAAACGCTCCAGGCGTACCGTCGCCAACTATGACATCCCAATCAAGGAATTTGAACGGATTATCCATAGCAGCTGCGCAGATAGGAATAATGCCGTCAGCTTTTGCTTTTTCAAAATACGGCTCCATATCTTCGAGCTTTTTGATCTTAGTGATGTCAATGCCGTATTTGTCAATCAGGTCCTTCTTAATAAGGAATCCCCAGTCGTGAGCTTTTTCCTTGTTTGTCGGCATAGCGTAGTTTTTACCGTTGATCTTTGAGCTGTCGAGGAAATCCTTACCAAGGAGCTCTACAAGGTCTGGATTCTTCTCCAGATACGGTGTCAAATCTGTGAGATAACCGTTGGCTGCATGTGACCTGTAACCGGCTCCGTTCCAGTTAGAAACGAAGACGATATCGGCCTGTTGACCTGTCTGCAGCATTGTGTTGATCTTCTGGCCGAGCGGATCCCAAGCCTGCTGCTGCCAGTCAATCTGAATGCCGGTACCCTTTTCCTCCAGGTACTTGTTAATTGCTTTGACAACGCGTTCCTGTCCCTGGCTCTTTGCATCACCAGTGAACATTTTCAATGTGACCGTTGGCTTTGACTTGTTACCACCAGTGCTGGAGCTATTATCATTCTTTTTGCATCCAGTAAGCATAAATGGTAACGCAGTAGTCAAAGCCAGGGTGAGACATAGTAACTTTTTGCCACTATGCATTAGAAATTCCTCCTCACAAATATATTACTAACCGATTTCTCGGTATTAGCCTTTTACAGCACCTACTATGATACCTTTGACGAAATATCTCTGGAAGAATCCATAGCAGAAGATAACCGGTCCAACTGCAATAACTGCAATAGCCATTCTTATGCTGTCAGAAGGCAAATTTTGTCTGGCGGTGGGAGGAACGTTCGTATTGGTTGTCAAGTAAGTTATGTTATTGAGTAACTGATACATATAATACTGAATAGTGTAGAGATGGCTGTCTTTTATGAATATGAGTGAGAGATAATAGTCATTCCAGAAACGCAGCAGGCAGAACAGGAAAATAGTTGCAAGTCCAGCTCTGGCAAGCGGAAGCACGATTGTGAAGAATATCCTGAATTCCCCTGCTCCGTCAATCCTAGCAGCTTCAATCAAATCGTCAGGAACTGACGATTTCATGAACGTACGCATGATAATTACCCACCATGCGTTCAAGAGATAGGGAACGATCAAGATCCAAACAGTTGAGTCTATTTGAAAAACACGGGAATAAACAATAACCCACGGAACGAGTCCGCCACCGAAAATCGTTGTGAAGAATGCGAAGAAAGCGAATTTGTTTCGAGGTCCGAAACTGCTTCTCGATAGCGGGTAGGCGTACAGCGCTATAATAAGCGTGGCTGCAACTGAACCGAACGCAGTAACAAATAGTGAAACGCCATATGCCCTTCCAATATCCTTCCAATATTTAAAAACAAATCGATATGCCTCTAAAGAAAACTCAGAAGGCCAGTAAGAATAACCATTCTGCAATATTGAATCATTAGAGCTAAAAGACACCATTATAATAAGAATTACTGGCATTATGAATAAGAAAAGAATAATCAGAAAAATTATATTTATAATTGCATTAGATGCCGGCGAAATACGATTGATATGGCTGAGTTTTACATGTTTACTTTTTGCTGGCGCGCTTTCCATCGTTATCCTCCCCACTGCATTAGGCAGTTAATATTTGATGTATCAGAACAAAGCCGAATCTTCGTCGACCTTCTTAACAAAGAAGTTGGCAATAAATACCACTATGCAGCCAACAACCGCCTGATAGAGACCTGCTGCGGCGGATTTACTTACATCATTAAGATTCAAGAGCAGTCTGTAAACATATGTATCAAGAATATCTGTTGTACTGTAAAGAGCACCTTGGTTACGCGGAACGTTGAAGAACAAGTCGAAGTCACCGTTGAATATGCGGCCGACGGCAATCAGCGTAAGAATTACCATTGGTGTTTTAAGCATCGGTAATGTGATGTATTTTACCTGTTGCCATTTACTTGCACCGTCAAGGGATGCTGCTTCGTAATACTCTGTGCTTATGCCTGCAATAGAAGCGATATATACTATCAAGTTATAGCCCGTGTATTTCCACATATGGAAGAAAGTCAATATTGGAGGCCATTTGTCTGGCTCAGAATAGAACCATATCTCTTCCATACCAAGAGCCTTTATTATATTGTGGTTTATAAATCCGGTCTTATTGCAGAAGAATGCGTATACTATGTAACTTACTACGATCCATGAAATAAAGTATGGAAGGAACATAAGATTCTGATAAACCTTAGCGGCTGTTTGGTTCCACATTTCAGACATTGCGATTGCGAGCGCAACCGGAACAATAATGTCAAGTGCAATAAATAACAAGTTGTATAAAACAGTATTACGGGTAGCAACCAATGCGTTTGACGTATTAAATAAGAACCGGAAGTTCTTGAAACCAGTAAATTGGCTGTGGAACAAGGAGTATAGGAAACTCTTTTCATATCGATAATCTTCGAAAGGAATAATTACACCTATCATTGGAAGGTAGTTATTAATTATAAGAACCACTACACCCGGTAGCAGCATTAAATAATAAGGAATGTTTTTTACGAAAGTGTTATATCTTTTCCCTTTGCGTGTTGGGACGGCTGGTTTAACCGGGTTTTCTGGCGCGCTGTTGATATCGGGTTTCAAATCGACAGCTTGCTCCATAGACATTTTGGCACCTCTCCTTTTTTTCTCTCGGAGTAATAGTTATCTTAACTGTGAACGGTGATAGAAATGATGGTTGGTTCAACAGCTCAACAGCGAGGAACCATTAAAATTGACATTTCATTACGCTGATATAGTACTATTTTTAGCAATATAACTAAATAGACGAATTTGTTAAATAGTAATCAAAATTGCTCTCATTCTGGAATTTTATATCCAGCAAAAAATTGCACCAAAAATGCCGCAATCCGGAAAGAAGTTCGGATTGCGGCATTTTTTACACTATATTCAGTTTATGGTATACATTTTTGATGTTATTATTTTTGCGATTTCTGCATCGCTGACTCTCTGTACTCTGAAGCCGTCATGCCTGTATACTTGCGGAACAGTTTTGAAAAATAATGTGAGTTGGGTACTCCGACGGCTTCGGCGACTTCGTAGGTTTTATATTTCGTATCTGTGAGCAAATCCTTTGCTTTGTTTATCCTAAGTTCATTAAGATAATCAATAAAATTTATGCCCAATTCCTTTTTGAACATGCGGCTGAGGTAGAAATTGCTGACATAAAGCTTTTCTGCAACCTGATTAAGCGTAATCTGTTCCATATAATGTTTGTCGAGGAAATCTACTGCGCGGCGCAAAAGAAGTTTCATATTATTGTTGTTGTATTCATGGACTTTTGTAACAGTCTGATTTACGGCGTTTTCCAGAATTGCATTGAGGTCGGATATGTTGTCACATTTCTCTATCATCTTGTAAAGTGAAGCGAGCGTTCCTTCGTCCTTTGGTTTTTCTCCTGATACAAGAGATACTCTTATAGAGTTTATGAGGGAAATCGTATTGAAATAGAAATTCTTTATGTAATCCTTGTCGGAATTGCCAAGGCGGTTGATGCAGTCAAAAAGCAAAGCGAGGCTTTTTGATGAAGCTTCAGGATTTCCTGCCTTTACGTTGTCGATAAGCTCTTTTTGTCTGTCGTTGAGTTCCGAATAGTCTGTGTATTTGAAAAAGGTTCCGAGGTCGCTATAAAATATCACGCAGTTAGCGCCTAAATAAAACTTATGCTCAAGAGCTTCTTTACATTCCTTGAGTTTTTCCGGGAGCTGTTTGTAACCATCACCTTGTGTACTTATTGCAACTGAAATAGTAAAGCCAAAACAATTTTGTATAATATTTTGCAAATATGTGCACTTTGAATTTATAAAATTTTGCTCAACGTTGTCGCCATCCTTTAGAATCAGAACAAAGGCGACGCGCCTGCGGCTTATTGATACGCAAAGAACGGTGAATCTATCTGAAAATACTTCCTCGAGCGTACTGATTATACCAAATTGATAGAGCTGCGATTCCTGAACCTGCTTTTCATCTTCTGCATCCGAGCCGTTTTTAATTTCTCCGTTGTCGTCGTTTTCAACTATGCCGAGAATAAAGCGCTTGATTTTCATTCCGAGCGCTTCTGCCTGTTGAATAGTACCATCCGTATCTGAAAAAGTTCCGTAAATCATATTGAAAAGCAGTTTTTCTTTTATAAAGGGCAGGTTCTTTTCATATATACGGCGCAGTTTCTGTATTTCGGCAGCTTTGTTATATTTGAACCTCAATTCTTTTACGGCGCGGGCAATTACCGCGTTTAGTTCCTCAATTTTAGTGGGTTTTAATATGTAATCAAAGGCGCCAAGTTTTATCGCTTCTTGTGCATAATCGAAATCACGGTAGCCGGTGAGTATGATAATCTTGCTATCAGGTATAATTTCTTTGATTTCACCGATCATAGTAAGCCCATCAACCTCAGGCATTCGTATGTCGGTTATAATAATATCCGGACGTTCGCTTTCTATCATCTTTTTGCCGGCAAGTCCGTCACCTGCTTCTCCGCAGACTTCACAGTCGTAATTGTCCCAGTTTACAATGTTCCGTATGCCTTTTCTAATGATCGGTTCATCATCAATAATTAAGACTTTGAACATAAGAACCTCCATTAATCATTATAAACCGCTGTTTCACTCCGCAGGTAGTTTCTCTATCTTTTCATCTATCTCATGAGGAATATCAAAATATATTTTTGTAAATGAGCCCTTCTTACTTTCAATTTTAATACCATATTGAGGGCCATAGAACAATTTAATCCTGCAGTTTACATTTTCAAGGCCGATACCTCTTAAACCATTGTTCTCTGCATACTTGAAATAATCCTCATCATTCATGCTCAGCCGTTCATTTATTATTTCGAGTTCGTCGGGATCAATGCCGGCGCCGTTGTCTTCAACTGTTATTCTTATAAGCTCGTTGAATTTTGCGGCGGTAACCTTGACTACGCCTTTTCCCCTATAGTTTGCAACACCGTGATTTATGGCATTTTCCACGAGCGGCTGTATAAGCAGACGCGGAACCTTAACTTCAAGTAGCTCTGGGTCAATTTCCTTGTTAAGCTCAAGCCTGCCTTCAAATCTTTTTTTCATAATAAGAATGTAGTTATCTATATAATTTAATTCCTGAGCAAGCGTAATGAATTTGCCGCTGCGTGCGATACTTGCATCCATAAGTGACGCTAAGGCTGTAACGGTTTCGCTGATTTCCGGTACACCTTTCAGCTGCGCCATCCAGTTTATAGACTCCAGAGTATTGAAAAGAAAATGGGGGTTTATCTGCGACTGAAGTGCTTTAATTTGCGCATCTTTTCTCGTCAACTGTTCGCGGAGAATCCATTTCTGAAGTGTAGTGATTTCCTTGACCATTGTGTTGAATGAGGTTCCCATAAAGCCGAGTTCATCTTTGCGGTCAAGCTTCACTTCAACGTTAACTTCGCCGTTTTGAAGCCGCTTCATGCCGCCGACGAGCGCATTAATGGCGGTAACAAAATCATAAGATATATAGAAACTGATGAGAAGCATCAGCAGAACTGCGCAGATCAACGAAATAATTATTCTTTGCTTTATATATTCTACATCACTGTATAATGTGGATAATGGTATATAAGATACGATCTTCCATCCGGTTTTATCAACTGTTATATAGGAGATGAGAGTATTCTGCTTCATATCGGTAAAAAATCCGTGGCTGCCGTTCATTTTACCGAACATTTCTTTTGAAAGCGCATATGAGTCAGCACCGGACCTGCTTAAGATAACCTCCATATTATCGGAAAGCACGGCGGTTTTTTTCATATCCTCGTTGATAAGCCCGTTGAATACGGTATTGAACCAATCCTGTTTCACCATGAGCACAAGCATGCCGCACATTTTGTAATTGTCACGGTCATTAATAGCGCGTGCATAAAATATGTGTTTTACTTTTCCCTTAGAAGAATCAAGATACCAAACAGGCTCACCCTCGCTCTTTTCTACCTTTTCGAGTAATTCATAGTATAGTTTGCTTTCTTTTGGTAAAATTTTTTGAATGCTTTCACGCTGGGAGTTGTCATCGGCATAGCAATTCGGCAGATTGCTGTTTAAGAGATAAACGCCGATTGATTGAACTTCTCCCCTGATTCTGATCTGATTTTTCAGATAATCTCTGACATTGTCCTGGGTATGATAAACTGTAACGTTATCTTCGCTGATTTTGTCATTCTGTATGTAGCTGTTTATCAATGAACTGCCAAGCATATCCGTGCTTATACTGTCAAGGCTTGATATGTAATCATTAAGCCGCATTGTTATAATCTTTAGGATATCTTGAGAATAATTAATGGATTTGTTTTTTAAAACATCTTCACTATTTTTAAAGCATACGAAGGAAATCGTAACAAGCGGGACCAGAATTGCGATGTTCAATATGAGCATCAGCTTTATTCGGATTGGCATGTTTTTATAAAAGGAAACTAAATTTCTAAGCCCGGAATTCATCATGACATTCAGTTTTTTAAGGGCTGTTTTGGCGGCTGCGATCATTGATTCACCAACTCGTTAAAATACAAATGTTATTTTTCCTCTGCACCGGCTTCTATTGCCATGTTCCAAAGTTCTTCTGGTGAAATTTTGTTGCACAGCATATCTGGAAAGTTTCTGATAATCACACTTTCCCATACCGACCGTGTGATGTAACTGTCAGGTGCACCTACAAGGACGGAAGCATCATTTACCATTTTGATTCCTGATTTAGTGAGTTTATTGTATTTGATTTTGCTTTCATCTAATTTCACACAGCTTATCATGTCGGATTGAACAGCCAGCTTCTCACATGCTTCCTTCGAGGTTAGAAATCTCAATAGCTTAATGGCTGCTTCTTTTTTTACAGGGTCATTCCAGGCCTTTTGGCTTATGTAAAATGTACCGCAGCCAAGGCAATAAACTGCTGCGTTCGGACTGTTTTCTGTCATGCGGGGGAAGGGCACAAGCTCAACGGTGTCCGTTTTACATTTATCGACGAACCAAGACCCCTGGACAATCATAGCCGCCTTTTTTTGAAGGAATAGGTCATCTCTTGCATTACTTTCCATTGTAAAACATTCGTTGTCATTAGGGAAAGCACCCAATTCGCGCAGTTCCCGCATTATATACATTGCCTTTATGTAACTGTCCCGTATTTTGCCGTTTATGAATGGATTTTCAACATTTTTGCCGTCAAGGCTCATAACGATATTTTGATAGAGGTAACTTCCCTCGGGCTTGCAGTTGTATGCAATAGGGATTATATTGTTGTTTTTGAAGGTAACTATAGCCTTTTTCAGGTCCTCATAGTTTTCGGGCACCTTCACATTGTATCTGTCAAAAAGGTCCTTGTTTATAAAAAGCCCCTCAAAGGTTATTTCAACCGGCAATCCATAAATCTTTCCGTTTTGCATGACTTGGGGCCACATGCTCGTGTCAAAACTGTTGTACCATTTCGGATCAGAGGTAATAAGATTGGTCAGATCTGCGACTTTTCCGGCTTTTATCAGTGTTCTGATATCGCTGCCGGGCCAAAGGCCGAAAACATCAGGCTGGCTCCCGGTTGCAAATTTTTCTTTAATGGTGGGTAAAAAATCATCACCCGAGAGGGTCTGATTGACTATTTCCGTATTTTTTTCTTTTTCCTGAAATTCATCAAAAAGCTGCTCTACAACGCTGGCCTTAGTGTCGTATCCGCCCCAACTGTTCATAAACGTCAGCTTTATTTTGGATTTTGACTCGCTGTTTTGGGTAGCTTTGGTATCATTAATGCCATAAAAAGTGCTGAAAACAACAGCAAAAAAGGCAATAACAGCAAGTACTGCTAATGCTGCAGCCTTTTTCATTGTCCAGCCCCCTCTTTTAAGCCAAACAGCGATTTTAGTAAATTACACAAAAGTTAACCAAATAATGTGTGCTTTATTATTAATTTTAATACAATATTTTATAAAGTCAACTAAATGAATTAAAAATACTAAATATTTATACTAAACAACATTATATAATAACAGAAATAACCGTTGGTTTACAGCAAAAAGCTGCACCGCCAGTTTTCAATTTCGACGGCGCAGACGGCCAGCGTTTGAATATGTATGAAAAGTAAGAGTTTATGACTGTTCTCGCTTGTTTTTAGCTATATATAAAAGCCCATCCGGAATTTTGTCTAAGTTTTCAAGAGCGGCTCCAGTACCTCTTGCAACACAAGTTACAGGGTCATCTGCTAAATGCGCCGGTATTCCTGTGTGTTTTGAAACTAATTTATCCATACCGTAGATACAACTTCCGCCTCCCGTGAGAATGATGCCGCTTTCGGCGATGTCGCCGATAAGTTCAGGAGGTGTGCTTTCAAGTACGGAGTGGATGGCATCGAGGACGCTCGTTGAAACCTCATGGAAAGCCTCCCGGGTTTCCTCAGATGTAATTTCGATCATTTTAGGCAGCCCAGTGACCAGACAGCGGCCTTTAACTGCCATGCTAAGTTCCTCTTCCCGCGGATAAACACAGCCAATTCGGATTTTTACTTCTTCGGCAGTGCGTTCTCCGATAAGGACGCTGTATTTTCTGCGTACATATTTTATAATTGCCTCGTCAAATTTATCGCCGGCGACCTTCAGTGATTTGGAAACAACGGAATCCTTTAATGAAAGAACAGCAATGTCGGTAGTTCCGCCGCCGATATCTACAATCATGCTGCCGCGCGGCGCTGAGATATCAATTCCTGCACCGATGGCAGCGGCTATTGGTTCTTCAATCAGGTAAGCCCGGCGTGCGCCCGCTTCTATCGCCGCGTCATAAACAGCCCTTTCTTCAACTTCTGTAATCATAGCGGGGACGCAAATCATTATACGCGGTTTAAAGAAATAACCGCCGCAGATTTTTTTGATAAAATGTTTGAGCATTTGCGCAGTGAGGTCGAAATTTGAGATAACGCCGTCGCGCAGAGGTCTTACCGCAACGATATTTTCTGGTGTGCGGCCAAGCATTTTTCGTGCTTCTGTTCCAATTGCGACAATTTCATCATTATCCTTATCATATGCGATAACTGATGGTTCCTTCAGTACAATACCCTTGCCCTTAACATATATTAATATTGTCGCCGTCCCAAGATCCAGACCTATGTCATTACCAGGCAATTCATACACTTCCATTCTGAATTAATAATAACCGCACTAAAATATCAACTACTGACTTTAAAGCCCATAAAAACTTGATATTTGATTTCTTTTTCAGGTTTTGGAATATAATAGCTTGTGATTTTGAACTAAAAAAACTGGGAATACAGTATAATATATATATATATTATATTTAATAATTAGTATATTTTCAAGCCGACTAAAATTATTTAATTCTTTTTGCGGCTATCATTGAGCCGGTAAGATACAGCAGCATTTTAATTATAAGCACAGCCATACCTGCCGTGAATATGCCCACTATCCAAACAACCGCGGTATTGGCTTTAAAATATGCTGATGCAACAAGACCGGTGACAGCGGCTAAAAGAAAACAAAAGTATATTACAATGAAGCGAAATGATATATGTGCCGCATTTACCACATATTCTTTCTCATTATCAAAGGGTGACGGCTCGGTGCCGTCCGTATAATCGTGGGATATGATGACGAGCCGTCCGAAATTGTCACCTTTTCCGGATGTTGAATAGACGACCTGCCACCCATCCGCGATACAGCGGGCGATTTTTCCGCTGTTGTTGCTGATAACACAGTATTTAACCTTTCGCGGAGCATTTTTTATAAAATAAAACATCATGCCGTTATTATGGACTTTATATAAGTTTAAGCCCTGCATTTCCATTTTGACCAGCCATTTCTCCAGAGAACGGGGAGTCATTATCCACAATGGCCTGATACGCTTTATGATATCCCCGTCGCGGATTAACAGCTTTTCCAGCCATTTTTCAAATGTCTTTCTCGCGAGGAACTGGCGATAGGCTATTTCAGGTACAATAGCATCGGTAGGTTCTTCAAGTACCAAGCTGTTTGCAGCGGTCATAAAAAGGAAAAGTATGAAATTGCACAGCAACAGCAGAGCAAATATTCCTATTATTACAACTGCGCGGCGAAAAAAAATCTCATCGGTTGTAGGATGCAGGTACAGCAAGAAATAGCCGAATGTCATGCCGAAGAGCAGAAGCAGGACTATGGAACTGACCAGAGCGTACAGGCAAAGCAGGGAATTGTTGCGGAGATAAATTCCGCGCCTGTTAGGCATGGCTTGCTTATTATCGGCATTTGTTGTCCTATAAACATTCCATTTGTCGAAACGGGCTACGTTTTCCCAGCCAGAGGCCTTAGTTTGTTTTATTTCGCTGCTATTTTCAAATTTTGAATATGAAAAACAATATTTATATTTTACAGGTTCTCCAGGCACAAAAATGAAACGGCTGTGTGTGTCAATTCCACATAAATGCAAGCCTGACATTGACATCCTGCCAAGCCAATTCTCAGTGTTTTGTATAAACAGGCTCCACAAAAACCTGCGCCTGACCACTCTGTCCGACATTAATATCTCCTCACGCAGCCTTTGCATAACTATCCTTATAATAATTATACTATCAAAAAATTTTCATGTCATCAGCTTAATAAACTATATTTGGAATAAAAGTATCAAATATTTAGGTTATAATGAATGCAAAATAAAGACTTTTATAGTCGTACCAAGAGATGAGCATTATATAAAGTAATAAGCATATTATTGGCCGGCATTTATTTTGTTCGGGGCTGTGCAAGCAATTGTCGCGCAGAAAACCTGTTTTGCGCCGGCTTCTTTAAGCGCCCTTGCACAATCGCTGAGGGTGGCACCGGTAGTAATAACATCGTCGATAAGCAGGACAACGGCGCCGGGGAAACTGCCTTTTGCCGAAAATGCTCCGGCAGTGTTCAGCCATCTTTCCTCTGAATTCAGCGTTCGCTGCGGTTTTACATCGCGGGGCTTGCAAAGGGCATCTTTATACGGAATTCCGAGTTTACGTGACAGGGCGCGGGCAAACACTTCCGACTGATTAAAACCCCGTTTTTTAAATTCACGTTTAGTTAATGGGACACAAGTTATAAAATCAAACTGCTGCCAATCGTATTCCCTTTTTATCATTTGAGCGCTCAGAGCCGCATACGCTGCGGCGGATGATTGTTTTGCGTGGAATTTAAAGTTTATTATGCTTTTGCGGACAGAGCCTTCATAGTATAAAGGTGAGACGCAGCGTTCAAATGCAAATTTATTGCCCCTGCAGTGGCAGAATTCAAAGCCTCTCCCGCAGCGCGGGCATGTTTTTCCGGTGACATAGGGCAGGGTGCCGGCGCAATCCTTGCATATGGCCATATTGCTGGGAACGGTTTTGCCGCAGAAAGGGCACCTGTGCGGGAAAAACAGGGAGATTATTATATCAGCCAGTCTGTTCATAATGCGTCACCTGAAGTTAGCTTTAGAAAATGCCTGCTGAATATATTAATGAGTCATGCCGGCAGTTTAACCGTTTTTTAAAAATTCGCAAAGGCCGGTATAACGCTTAGTTTTTCTGTCGTTTGATACCATCTGTTCAACAACGCCAGGGCGTCCGACTATGATTACCATTTCTTTTGCCCGAGTTACCGCAGTATATAAAAGGTTGCGGTAAAAAAGCTGCGGTGAGCCGGAAAAGAGCGGGAGAATGACCGCCTTGAATTCGCTGCCTTGGCTTTTATGCACTGTTACGGCATATGCGAGGTCCAGCTCTTGGACGCCTTCCGGCGTATATTCCGCGACGCGGTCGTCAAAGCGAATTTTCATCATGCCAGTACGCCGGTCAAGCATTTCGAGCACCCCGACGTCGCCGTTAAAAATGCCGGTTCCGTGCTCTCCGTTGTCTTTTACCCAAATGATATCGTAGTTGTTCTTAATCTGCATGACCTTGTCGCCCTCTCTGAAGAGGCGGGTTCCAAACTGCCGTTCAGACTTGTCAGGTGAACTGGGATTGAGTGCCTGCTGCAGCGCAGTGTTAAGGTCGTTTGCGCCGAGTTCTCCCCGCCGCCCGGGAGTCAGCACCTGTATGTCCCAAAGCGGGGAATATCCATAAGCGTCCGGCAGACGCTTCTTGACAAGTTCGGTCACCGTCTGCCTTACTTGAGCAGGGGTAAAGCGCTGAATAAAGAAAAAGTCGCGGTCACGGCTGGTGAGCGTTGGCTGCTCCCCTCGGACTATTTTATGAGCGTTTGTTACTATCAGGCTTTGGGCGGCCTGCCTAAAAATCTCGTTTAGCTGTACGACGGGAATGACGCCGGATTCTATCATATCGCGCAATGCGTTGCCAGCGCCGACGGGAGGGAGCTGGTCGGCGTCGCCAACCATAATAAGGCGGCAGGTGAGCTTTAATGCTCTCAAAAGCGATTCAAAGAGCAATATATCGACCATCGACAGCTCATCCACAATCAGCGCGTCACAGTCGAGCTGGTTTTTCTCATTGCGGGCGAATCTCACTTCGTCATCCTGCGTGAATTCAACTTCAAGCAGGCGATGGATTGTTTTGGCTTCTCTGCCCGTTACCTCGGTCATCCGTTTTGCCGCGCGGCCCGTCGGGGCAGCGAGAGCCACCTTTAACCCCATGCTTTCATAAACGGAAATGATAGCGTTGATGGTTGTTGTTTTTCCTGTACCGGGGCCGCCGGTAAGTATCATAACACCGCTTTTAAAAGCGGTTTCAATAGCTTCCTTCTGCTTCTGAGCGTATTTGATACCGAAGGCCTCTTCGGCCTGTTTTATCCGGGCGCTGCAATCTCCAAGAACAGGGCGCTCAATCTGCATCATCAGTTTTATGCGCCCCGCAACATAGGTCTCAGCCCGGTAAGCCGACGGCAAAAAGATTGCGCGCCGCCCGCTTATTTCATCTGAAATAACCTCTTCTTCTTCAACCAGCTTTTCGAGAGCGGACTGCGCGTCTGATTCTTCGACGCCGAGCAATGAGGCCGCCGCAGTAATAAGTTTGTTGTCTGGAATGTAGGTATGGCCGGTGTTTGACAGGTTATGTCTGAGAATATAGGATATGCCGGCGCGTATTCTGCATTCAGTATCAGTGCCAAAGCCCATTGCCGCAGCGATCTTATCGGCCCTTTCAAAAGATATCCAGATACCTGATTCACAGAGGACATAAGGGTTTGCCTTGACGATATCCACAGTGCCCGGGCCGAATTTCTGCCAGATTCTAACCGCTTCAGCAGGCGTAACCCCGTACTGCTGGAGAAAAAGCATGCAGCTTCGGACGCCGAACTGCTGTTTATAATCTTCGCCGATTGCCTGCGCTTTTTTAAGTGAGATACCCCGAATCTGCGCCAGCTTTTCCGGCGTTTTTTCTATTACATTGAGGGCTTCAGAGCCGAACATGTCGATAATGCGCTGAGCTGTTACCGGCCCAATGCCCTTTATGGCGCCTGACGACAGGTATTTGAGTATAGCGGACTCGGTGGCAGGGAGGCTTTTTTCATAGGATTCCACTCTGAATTGCCGCCCATAGCTTGGGTGGTTGACCCATTCGCCCATAATTTTTATCGTATCGCCGGCCGAGACCTGAAAAAGCAGGCCGACAGCGGTGACCAGTTCATCGCCGCTGTCGATTTCAAATACTGTCCATCCGTTATCCTCATTTCTGAAAACTATATTTTCAACAGTACCGCTTATAGACGTGAATTCGTGTTCCATTATGTTACCCTGCTTTTTTATTTCTTGCTGATTCATCGCAATGTAAATTCTGTTATTAATAATATAATACTAAACGCTCAGCTTTGCAATTCTCCGCCAAATATGAGCGGCAGTTCAGGTCTTGTGCAGACAGTGACACCGTCTATATCATGTTCCAACCTTTCACATATGGAACGTGTTTCCTCATCCATACCGTCGTCTACTACCACAATGAGCCGTCTGCCGCAAGGGCACAATTCGTTTGCCTGATCAGCAAGCGAGCGCACACAATATTCGATCTGCTCGTCATGTCCGGCGCAGGTCACCACAAAGGCCGGGCTTTTTGCGCAAGGTGCAAGCATGAACTTTTTTATCCAGCGTACTGTTTCTGCAACCCCAACAATCGCGAAGAAACTTAAAAGCACTCCCGCTATTATTTCAGGCATATTTCTCACCTCGCTACATGATATGTTCGCAAGGGGCGTTTTGTGCAAAAAAGCAGCACGCTAAATGCCATATATTGTCATATTGCACAAAAAGAAAAACAAAATGGTTATATAAAAAATAGTCTGTAACTAAATCATAATCTTCAGGTTACAATTTTTGAACAATATTCATCTTGTAGACAGCCGGCACAATTCAAACTAAAAAGATGAAATTTGCCGCGCGGGGTTGAGATAAAAATGCTGATAAAGGTTAAATGGTATACAAAAAGGCATAAAAATGCGGAAAATTCCGATTTGGAATTTTCCGCAGATAAATTTAAACCGGATTAAAACGCGGCCTTTTTCAGAATGTCCGCCATATCGGTCTTTTCCCAGTTCACGCCGAGGTCTTCACGCCCCATATGGCCGTAAGCGGCGAGCTGTTTGTAAATCGGGCGGCGCAGGTCAAACTTCCTGATTATAGCCGCTGGCCTTAAGTCGAAGTTTTCGTTTATGAGTTTGACTATCTTAGATTCATCGATTTTGTTGGTACCGAATGTATCGACTGAGATTGAAACAGGATGCGCTACACCGATAGCATAGGCGATCTCGACCTCGCACTTGTCGGCAAGCCCAGCCGCCACAGTATTCTTTGCAACATAGCGCGCTGCATAGGCGGCTGAACGGTCAACTTTGGTCGGGTCTTTGCCGGAGAAGGCGCCGCCGCCGTGGCGTGCATAACCGCCGTAGGTATCGACAATGATCTTGCGGCCGGTAAGCCCTGAATCAGCCGCGGGGCCGCCGAGCACGAATCTGCCTGTCGGGTTAATGAAATATCTTGTTTTATTATCAAGCAGATTTGCCGGGATAATAGGCTTTACTACATTTTCAATCAAATCAGATTTGATTTGAGCCAATGTTGCTTCCGGGTCATGCTGAGCGGAGATAACAATGGTGTCAACCCTTATCGGGCGTCCATCCTCATATTCCACAGTGACCTGGGTCTTTCCGTCCGGACGCAGATACGGCAGTATCTTGCTCTTGCGGACCTGGGCCAAGCGATAAGCCAGTTTGTGTGCAAGAGAAATGGGCAGAGGCATAAGTTCCGGGGTTTCAGTGCAAGCAAATCCGAACATCATGCCCTGGTCGCCGGCACCGATAGCGTCGGCGTCGTCCGCTTGTCCATCTTTAGCCTCATATGACTTATCAACGCCCATAGCTATATCGGAGGATTGTTCTTCAATTGCGGTAAGGACAGCGCAGTTTTCACTGTCAAACCCGTATTTAGCGTCGGTATAGCCGATTTCCTTAATTGTATTGCGCGCAATCTTTTGAATATCCACATAGCAGTTTGTTGTAATTTCACCGGTCACAAGCACAAGGCCAGTATTTGTAACCGTTTCACAGGCAACTCTTGCCTGGGGGTCAGCTTTTATAATCTCGTCAAGGACAGCATCCGAAATCTGGTCGCAGACTTTGTCTGGGTGTCCTTCCGTAACAGATTCTGAAGTGAATAAGTACCTTCCCAATTTCTTTATCCTCCTCGTGTGGCCTTAAAACAAAAGCCCTCCGGAAGTCAACCAGAGGGCGAAATATCACTACCTCATCTTTACGGTTAACCTATTCCGCAGGAATTGGCACCTTGCCTTTTTATCAGGCAGGTTGCCGGGCTTCACAGGGCCTTTCCCTCAGCCACTCTTGATAAGGCCTTATTAATTTTAATCTTATTATATCATGTTATTCCTTCCTGTCAATATACGGCGGCTTTTGTCTGTAATATTATAACAAAAACCAGCATAATATATACTTTGCAAATCCACTGTACCCGCAAATTGACAAAAAACGAGAACATGGAATAAAACGCCAATCTTCATATTCTCCCTAAGGTGTGGCATAATGCTAATGTTACAATTTTATTGCTTTTTTATTAAGCAGTCCGATTATAGGAATCATCACGACTGTGAGCAGTACGGATTTTATGAGATTAAGTATCGTCGCGCTGCCGATTGCAGCCCACAGGGCAGCGCCGGACAACTTAATGTGAAGAAAAAGTTGAAAATAGGGCGGGGCAATAAAATAGTTTCCTATGAGACCTGCTGTAACCATAGAAACAAGTCCGGTGACACCGGAAAGCAGTATGGCAGGAAATAGCTTAACGCCGCGTTTTGCTGCCGCTCTGAAAACAGCGGCAAAGGGGACAGTAAACGCAACGCCTACGATGAAATTGGCAAGGTCGCCGAATCCCATAGTGCTGCCCATTCCCTTGATGAGGACATGGACAAGTACCTTTAATAGTTCGACAATAACGGCTGTGCTTGGGCCTAAGATGACGCCAGCGATAACTGCCGGAAGGTCGCTTGCGTCGATCATAAGGTAATTTGAGCCTGGAATAATCGGAAAATCAAAGAAATAAAGAATAATTGCGAGTGCCGATAAGATACCGGTGTAGACAATAAATTTTGTTTTTCTGCATTGCTCTGACATAACACCAATTCCTCCCAAAAACGGGACGGACGGCAAAAAAATCCCCGAATGCAAAGCATTCGGGGCTGTTAAAATCGAAAATGCCGCCTTCTTCCATCCGGACTTTACCGTCGGCTTCGGAATCTCACCGAAATCTGCTGAAAAACAGCTCGCGGGCTTGTCAGCGAAACGCTGCATTACCGCCGGTGGGGAATTTCACCCCGCCCCGAAGACTTAGTCAACATTGTTATATTAACACGTACAGATATAGAAGTCAAGATAAGACAAACAAAAAAATCACTAAACATTTCGAATTCCTATTGAAAACAGACGCAATTAAATATACAATTACGTTTGTAAAACAATTTTCAGCAAAATCAGCCGGGACATATCTGCGGCGGAAAGATTGGAGAGTGATATTTTATCGATGAGCAATAAGATCAGACTTTACGGGTTTAACAACCTGACAAAAACACTAAGCTTTAATATGTATGACATCTGTTACACAAAGACTGTCAGCGACAGAGATGCTTACATTTCCTATATTGATGAACAGTATAACGCTGACCGCCTTACAAACATACTTGGTCATGTTACAGAGATTATCGGTGCGAATATTTTAAACATAGCAAAGCAGGACTATGACCCTCAGGGGGCGAGTGTTTCCATTCTTGTCTGTGAAGAGCCAATGATCAGCCATGGGCCGAATTCGCAGCATAATGAAGAGCCAGGCCCTCTGCCGGAGACTGTTCTTGCTCATCTTGATAAAAGCCATATTACGGTACACACATATCCAGAATATCACCCCGATGGCGGCGTTTGCACATTCAGAGCCGACATCGATGTATCGACCTGCGGCAAGATATCCCCGCTTAAAGCGCTCAACTATCTCATACAAAGTTTCGATGCGGATATAATGACGATCGATTACCGTGTACGCGGCTTTACGCGCGATATAACAGGGCGCAAACTGTTCATGGACCATCCCATGACCTCTATACAGAACTTTATCCCGAAAGAAATAAAAGACCGGTACCAGATGATCGACGTCAATGTTTATCAGGAAAATATTTTTCATACAAAATGTATGCTTAAAGATTTTGACCTCGACAATTATCTTTTTGGCTTTACAAAAGATGAAATTCATCCAGGTGAGGCGCGTCAGATAACTAAAAAGTTGAGAAAAGAAATGGAAGAAATCTTTTATGGGCGCAATATGAATACACAATACTGATGTGACGTGGAACGGACAACTGCGCATCACAATGTTTCCGCCTGCAGTTAGCTTTGGAGGTTTATATGCTTGACCTGTGGTATTCTGAATATCATACGGACGACGTAAAGTTTTCAATTAAGACAACACGTCACTTGTACAGCGAACAAACGCCGTTTCAGAAGATAGATTTTTTTGAGTCAGAAACCTACGGAACCTTTTTCACGATAGACGGGCTTGTGATGGTGACCCAGCGCGACGAATTTGCCTATCACGATATGATCTGCCATGTGCCTATGGCGGTTAATCCGGATATCAAGCGCGTGCTGATAATAGGAGGCGGCGACGGAGGTACAGCGAGGGAAGTCTGCCGCTATAAGGGCGTCACGCACATTGACCTTGTGGATATAGATGAGCGTGTTGTGCGCCTTTGCCAGAAATATCTGCCCCAGACCGCCTGTGCGCTCGACCGCGATGAGCGTATCAGCATGCACTTTATGGACGGGTTCAAATTCGTCAAAGAAGCGCCCGACGGAGCATATGACCTCATCCTTGTCGACTCGACCGACCCGATAGGCCCGGGCGAGGGGCTTTTTACTATGGAGTTTTATGAAAACTGCTATCGCGCACTGTCCGACTGCGGTATTCTTATAAACCAGCATGAAAGCCCTTTTTACGACAACTATAACCACGAGATGCTGCGGGCCCATGCGAAGATAAAAAGGACCTTCCCCATCGCAAAGGTGTATCAATTTCATATGCCCACATACCCGTCAGGCCTGTGGCTGTTCGGTTTTGCTTCAAAGAAGCTTGACCCGATAGCGGATTTTAAGCGCGAAAGATGGGAAGCGCTTGGCCTAAAAACGAAGTATTATAACACAGACCTTCACTGTGCCGCCTTTGCGCTGCCAACATATGTAAAGGAGAAACTCGATAATGTCAGATAATAAAACAGGGCTCACCGGGTTTGAAATACTGAAATCATGTTTCATCGGCTGTGAGGCCGGCTATGACGAGAGTGACATTGTCATTTTCGGCGCCCCCTTTGACGGAACGGTTACATTCCGCCCCGGCTCAAGATTTGCACCTATGAGCATGAGAGCGGAGTCTATAGGACTCGAAACATACAGCCCCTATCAGAACAAAGATCTTGAAGATATGAAGATATATGACGCGGGCGACCTTGACCTGCCATTTGGAGACACCAGCCGCGCGCTGCAGAAGATAGCTGGGATAGAAAGATACATCATAAAGGCAGGAAAGCGCCCGGTAATGATCGGGGGCGAACATCTTGTTTCCCTGCCGGCTATAGAGGAGGCGCTTAAAGCATATCCGGACCTTCACATAATACATTTTGACGCCCACACAGACCTGCGCGACGAGTATCTCGGCGAGAAGCTCTCGCATGCCAATGTGATAAGGCGCGTGTGGGACTTAGTAGGGGACGGACGCATACACCAGTTCGGTATCCGCTCCGGAACGCGCGAGGAGTTCGAATGGGCAGACAGCGGCCATACAAAACTGCACCGTTACACTACAAAAGGCATTGAGGAGACCGTAAAAGAGCTTTCGGGAGTGCCGGTTTATGTCACTATCGATCTGGATGTGCTCGACCCGTCAATTTTCCCCGGCACAGGAACGCCGGAGGCCGGCGGCGTAAGCTTCATGGAACTTGAAAACGCGCTCATTGCATTGAGCGGCTTGGATATAAAAGCGGCCGATGTAGTGGAGCTTTCTCCGCATTATGACACGTCAGGGGTTTCCACCGCCGTCGCGTGCAAGGTTTTAAGGGAACTGCTGCTTGTTATGGGCTAATAGAATAAAGAAAACAGCTCGCAGCGGGCAAAGTTGATTACGGCTGAAGTAATAAACAGCGGCAATCAGCTTTTCCGGCTGCGAGCTTTTTTTATCTTGTTTTAGTGAAAAATGCAATATATTTAATATAAAACAGTTTGAATTGGCACAGCAAGCTTCAAATTATAGCAAAAAAATAATGTTATACGCTTGTCTTTTTTGGATTAGATTTGCTTTGCCTTTCTGCATTAAATTTTAGTGTGGCGCTGAATATCGCAAATGCCAGCTTGTTTTGGTATGCCTCATCCTGCAGCATCCGGCAGTCGTTGGGGTTTGAAAGGAACCCACATTCGACCATAACTGCCGGCGACTTTGCATTGTAAAGCAGGAAGATATCATCATTCACCTGCCTGACTTTATATTTATTGTTAGGCTGTACCATTTTCCTGATGCCGGTTTGTATGTATTCGGCAAGCCGTTTGCTTTCGTCGTTATTCGGCGAATAAAAAACAATTGCGCCGGAGCTGGAGGAGGAGCTGAATATGTTTTGATGAATACTCAAAAAGGCGACGCCCGGGTGCGAATTCGCTATTGAGAGCCTGTTTTTGAGGTCAGAAACCTTCTTTTTGCGGATTGTATCGCTGCCTTTATCGTAAATCTCGCTGTTGCCCTCCCGGGTCATTATGACGCGGTATCCGGCCGCCGAAAAGAAGTTTCTGAGCTTGAATGATATGGCGAGGTTGATGTCTTTTTCCAATACGCCGTCTATGCCGACAGCCCCGCCGTCAGGGTCCCCGTGCCCGGGGTCGATGATAATGGTATCGGTGTCGGGAACCTGTGAATTTGCAAGCAGATATTTTATCGCACAGTCGGCTGCTATATATACGATACCGGCGGCAAACATGGCGGCAGCAAAGATGGCAAGTACAGTATATGCCCCTTTTTTCGTATAAAAGATATGCAATGAAGATAACCCCCCGATTATCACGTTATGATAATCGGGGGACATTTATAACAGCGGCAATAGCGTCCGGATTGAGCCAAAACCAGCTGATTTTAATATAATGGAAAGTCAGCCGTTTAAGTTTATACATAAAGAGGTAATCTGTATGCAAAATAGGTTTCCGGGCGCCGGTACAATCGGCAATCTTGATATGATACGCATAAGGTCGGGCAATGAAAAGCTTAAGGCGTATTTTTTAAAAACAATGCAGACAAACAAAGAAAAGGCCGTTTCCCTGTTAAATGCGGAGAACCTGAGTTTCGCGACTTTTTATATCCTTATGCCGCAGATACTGGATTTGAATGTGGCAAGCGAATTAATCGAACGGGACAAGGCGGCCGTCTTGTTTTGCCTTAGAATCCTGTCACATGCAGACGATACGCCCATGCTTAATCTTAAGACGCCGGAAAATGGCGATTTATATAGGAATACCCTTGAATGGATATTGCTGTCGGGAAGCAAAGAGACAGGTTTAAGCGACGAGTTTGACCGCATATTGGAGGCTGCCGCTGTTGTACTGTTAAGACAATACCGGGATACTGAGGTCCTGCCGGCTGTCGTCCGCATGGTCTTTTACCGCAACCGGAAGGGAATGTATATTCAGGATTTAGTGTGGGCGCTTTTCAGCCTTAAAGATACCCGTGTCTTAAGCCTGATTGCAGATTTTCTGAAATCCCGCAACAAACGCGACGCAGAACTTGCTGAAAACCTGCTCAAGCATGCGTCCTGTCAAGGCTTAGAACAAAAGGGAAGGCCAAAGTATGAGGCCTACATATCGTGGTTTAAGGAAAACAGCCCGTATCTGTATTTTACTGACGAAACCTTTCATCAGACAAGTGACCCTTTGCTGTGCAAAGTAAATTTAGAGGCAAAGTATCTCTGCAGGAAACTGCCGCAAAAGGATGAAGAGGCGGTTGAGGCGTTTGCCGACGCTGACCGAGTCAGGCTCTCCTCTTTCTCCGGTCTGGATAATCAGGTCAAAGCCATGCTTGCCGAATACTCCCGCCGGCTTTATCTGCGCAATCGGAGGCAGTGGAATAGGTGGATGGAGTATCCGATAGAGAAGCAGATTGAGATAGCGAGCGGTGGGCGAGGGGAACACAATGATTAAGATAGCGGGTAAGGTTGTTGAACTGCAGGATATTGGCCGTGATTTCCCTCGTGGCGGCGTGGAAAGTATGATAATTCAAAAGATATGGGGAGCAGAGGAAAGTTTTGAATACAGCTCAATAGATGAATTGAGATTTGAAGTTGAACTGCGAAAGTCGACAATAGAGGCTGCTGTTGAACTCAACAGCAGCGGCATGGGTTTCGCTATATTTGAAAAATCCAGATGTAATACGGATTATTGGAAGCGCAGTCCCGACGGCGGTTTTGTACTCAAAAGCAATGTGCGGCCAAGCGACGCTATAAGGGATATTTATAAAAACGGCTCACTCTATGCAACGGAATGCGCGACGGCTATTATGATTGTTTTTTATAAGGCGGTGCTCACCCTTTACCCAGACGCGCTGTACGACAAGGTGTTTTCCAATATCACCTTGATGAACTGGCACCATATTGACCCTGTATTCGGCAGTATCGGGCTTATGAAAAATACAAAGGATTTCCTGCCGGGCGACCGGGGCTATTTTATTAACCCGGACGTAGACCCTCTTACACCCCATTGGCAGGGTGAAAATGTTATCATTTTGGGCGGCGGCAGTTATTACGGCCATGGAATCGGCATTAAAAATGCCGAGGCTATAATAGAAGCTCTCAACCAAAACCGCGCCAGAGGCTCAAATAAATCCGCTTATATGTTGAAAAAGGTCGGCAGGGTGAATTACCGGAAGCTGTTCAGAACCGCAAAGTCATATCACTAAAGTTGTCATAGAATATGCCGCCTATAAATAATAAAGGGAGTGCCGAATAACCGGCACTCCCTTTAAACATCAGCAGCGGCATGACAAATATGCGGACCGCTGCCGCCCATAATCAGGAATAAAAAAACCAGGTATGTTCTGAAGAACATACCTGATAAGACTGGGCTTATGGTCGGAGTGGTGAGATTCGAACTCACGGCCTCTTGGTCCCGAACCAAGCACTCATACCAAACTGAGCTACACCCCGAAGCGACTTTATTATTATAGTAAACTCAATCAAAGATGTCAAGTATAGAAAAAGGTATTTTGCATCAAAATTTCAACCAATTCATAACACTAAGAATAAAGGGCAGCGTTATAAGGCACATAATGGTAGAAAGGGTCATGGCTTTGGCGGGCATGGCGGCATCTCTTCCGGTCAGTTTTGCTAACAGGACAGTTACTCCTGCGGTCGGGCATGAGGCAGGTATCATAACACAGAGAAGAAGCTCCCCGTGAAGACCGGCAGAATGCAGTATAAATAAAATCGAGAGCGGCAGCACAAGGTTGCGCATTAATACTGTTATCCAGACAAAAGCATCATTAAACAGCTCTTTGAGTGGTACCTGGGTTATCGCAGCGCCTATGACTATCATTGAAAGCGGTGTATTGAGGTCAGATATATATTTTACCGTAGAATATAAGGGGCCGGGGAGTGATACAGAGAACCTGAACATCACAGTGCCCACAATGACTGCGATAAGGTTGGGGTTTAAAAGAGCCTTTGCAACGGACTTTTTCTCAACCTTTCCGGAATATAGAAGTATTCCGTGGGTCCAGTTGAAAAGCTGAAAGACCCCGTTATAGGCGGACCCGTAAAAAAGGCCGTTATTTTGGACTAATGCCTGCAGCAGGGGAAACCCCATAAATCCGGCATTTGCATATATGCTCGCAAACTGAGAGACAATCCGCCTATTGTCATCTTTAACGGTTTTCTTGTTAAAGATTAGAGTACAGACAATAATGTTGAAAATATGTATGAATATCGCGGCAGCGGCCGCAATCAAAAGATTGTTGAATTTATCCTGTTCAAATTTTCTAAGGAACACGTAGAGGATAATTGCGGGAGAGACGATATAACAAAGCAAGGTAGTCAGTTGGTCGGTTGTTTTGGAGCTAATCATACCGGATTTAGTCAGAACATACCCTACACCCATAAGCAAAAACAGAACTATAACTTGATTCAGTGTCGTGTAAAATGCCATAAAATTATCCCTCAGCAGGCCGATTAAACAATCGCAAAGAGCCGGGGACTCCTCTCTTTTTTGATAATATAATTGAAGTAAAGAAAATTATGTTATAATATATAGTGACAATATCAGTAACCTGTGACACCGCTTAATGATTCGTCGTTTTCGACCCATTCTTTCTGAACATCAATGACTGTGTACTTGTCGCTTGTATTCCTGACAATTACAGTCTTTATTCCAGCGTTGATAATCATCCTTTTGCACATGGAACATGAGCTGGCGTCGTGGACAAGCTCTTTTGTCCGCGCGTCTCTGCCTACAAGGTAAAGGGTAGCGCCAATCATATCGTTGCGGGAAGCGGCGATAATGGCGTTAGCCTCGGCGTGGACAGAGCGGCAGAGCTCGTATCTTTCACCGCGGGGGACATTCAGTTTTTCGCGCATGCAAAAGCCCGTGTCGCAGCAGTTTTTGCGTCCGCGAGGCGCTCCTGAATATCCGGTTGAGATGATCTGGTCGTTCTTGACTATAATAGCGCCAAAATTGCGGCGCAGGCATGTTCCGCGCTCGAGTACGGTCTGGGCGATATCAAGATAATAGTTGACCTTGTCACGCCTGATAGCGTTTTCCATCGATTAATGATCCCCCTGAAGATTTCTTGTAACAATACAAATTTATTATACAATAGAAGGAAACGTAATTCAACAATATATTCATCTTATGGCCATATACCGAAGTTATATTCGGGCAAGACTTTTGAGTTTGGAGGCATATATTTGGAAAAACCTGATGAAAAGACAATAGAGAAGCTTTTAAATTGCGCAAGGGAAGCCCGCGAGAACGCATATGCGCCTTATTCCGGCTTTAAAGTAGGCGCCGCCCTGCTGACAGACAAAGGGGAGATATTCAAAGGCTGCAATGTAGAAAATGTGTCATTCGGAGCGACAAACTGCGCCGAAAGGACAGCGCTGTTCTCAGCGGTAGCCGCAGGCAACCGCTCTTTTACGGCAATAGCCATCGCGGCGGGGGATGAAACAATCCTGCCGTGTGGTATCTGCCGCCAGGCGCTTTCTGAGTTTTCCCCGCAGTTATGCGTTATCTGCGCAAAAAAGGACGGCTATAAGATCTACAGCCTGTCTGAACTGCTGCCCCACGCCTTTGATAAATTCACCCCTGAGGAGAAAAATTAATATGTACGACCTTTCAAATCCAACAGTCATAAGAGAACTGCTCTCAAAACACGGTGCGGGGCTTTCAAAAGCCCTCGGCCAAAACTTCCTTATCAACCCGTCAGTCTGCCCGCGTATGGCACAGCTCAGCGGAGCGTCAAAAGATGTGTGCGCCATCGAAATAGGCCCGGGCATAGGCGTGCTTACAGCAGAATTATGTAAACTTGCTAAAAAAGTTGTTTCCATCGAGCTGGACTCACGTCTTATACCGATACTTAATGAGACGCTGTCGGACTTTGACAACGTCAAGGTTATTAATGCAGACGTAATGAAGACCGACCTTGAAGCGATTATAAAGAATGATTTCGGCGGCTGTGACACAATAGTCTGCGCGAACCTGCCTTATTACATCACGTCCCCCGTCATCATGTATCTGCTCGAATCGCGCCTGCCGGTCAAAAGTATTACTGTAATGGTGCAAAAGGAGGCGGCCCGCCGGCTCTGTGCCGAGCCAGGCAGCAGCGAGGCCGGTGCAGTCAGCTGTGCGGTCAGCTATTATGCGCGACCCCAGATACTTTTCAATGTGTCAGCCGGAAGCTTTATGCCAGCCCCTAAGGTGGATTCAAGCGTAATAAGGCTTGAGATACTAAAGGAACCGCCGGTCAAGACCAAAGACGAGGCGCTGATGTTTAAAATTGTCCGCGCCGCTTTCCTCCAAAGGCGAAAGACGCTCACCAATGCGCTGTCAGCCGGCATGTCCATTCCGAAGGAAACGGCAGTTAAGGCGATTGAGGGCGCAGGGCTGTCCCCGATGATACGCGGTGAGCGGCTGACACTTAAGGATTTCGCCGCTCTCGCCGATTGGCTGAAAGAGAATTATTACAACAATTAAACGGCCCACAGCGCAAAACCGCTAATTAATAGTAAAAGAAAAAGCTTGTCCAAAAACTTGGACAAGCTTTTATTGTTATGCGAAGCGCTCAAAGGGATTAATTCTTTATAGCGCCGTCGAATTTTACGTCGGACGGAGAAAAATCAAGTTTCTTTACAAAGGCCGCTGCCTCAGCTGCTCCGTATTCGCGGTCCATGCCGCTGTCTTCCCATTCAACGGAGAGAGGGCCCTGATAGTTGTAACGGTTGAGGACTCGGATTATCTCCTCAAAGTTGACGTCGCCATGGCCCAGTGAGCGGAAGTTCCATGCTCTTCTGTGGTCGCCGAAGTCAATATGTGATCCCAGCAGGCCGGCTCTTCCGTCCATCCTGACGGCGATGTCCTTCATATGAACGTGATAGACACGGTCGATGAAATCATTCAAGAAGATGTGAGGTGTTACGCCCTGCCACAGCAGATGGCTCGGGTCAAAGTTAAGGCCGAATTCCTTGCGGTCGGCGAAACGGTCGAGGAGTTTCTGGGTTGAGTAGTAGTCAAATGCAATTTCCGATGGATGCACTTCAAGAGCAAACTTAATGCCGTATTCTTTAAAGACATCCATGATAGGAGTCCACAATTCGACAATCTGGTCAAATCCTTCCTCTATCATCTCAGGAGGAGTCTGGGGGAAGGAGTAGAAGTATTTCCATATCGGCGATCCGGTAAATCCGGTAACAATGTGTGCGCCCAGCTTTTTAGCAACAACAGGGGTGAGTTTCATCGTACGGATTGCCCACTCCCTGATTTCGTCGGGTTTATTCCAATATTTTTTCGGTGCAAAGTTGTTCAAGCGGACATCCGGTGCATCGCCGACGCATTGACCTATAATATGGGATTCAATTGCTTCACATTTCAAATCGTATTTGTTGAGAGTCTCTAAAATCCAGTCAACATAGCTGTCGTCCTTTGCAGCCTTTTCAAGGTCAAGGTGATTGCCCCAGCAGGCAATTTCCAAGCCCTCATATCCCATTGCCTTTGCTTTTTTGCAGAGCGTTTCAAAGTCGAGGTCCGCCCATTGTCCTGTAACCAGTGTAACTAATCTTCCCATCTTGAGTCCTCCTTATTATAAATAAAAATATTAAGCTGAAATAATTAAGGTTCCAGACCCAGCACAAACTTCTCGATTGCGAGAGCCGCACCGTCTCGGTCATTCGATTCGGTGACAAAATCGCCGATTTGAATAATCTCGCTTACCGCATTTTTCATAGCGACCGGCAGGCCGGAAAAGGCGAGCATTTCCTTGTCGTTAAGGCCGTCGCCGATTGCCATGACGTTTTGACTGCCTACGGCGATATGCTCGCAAAGGGCAATCAGCCCGCAGGCTTTGTTTACGCCCTTGCGGTTGATTTCAACACAGTTGTATCCCGCGGAGGTGACATCAATCTCACTAAGCGTACTGAGTTTTTGCCACAGTTCCTGCAGAATTGATGCATCTGCCGCTCTTATGTTGAACTTTTCAATTTTCGGGTCCCTCAGCACGCAGAGATATTCGTAAAGGTTTTCAACAGGTTTTGAAGAATTGGTTAAAAACCGTTGCACTGAGGGGGTTAAATGAAAGGTATCGAGTTGTTCCAGGTCTGAACGAGATAAGAAAGAACCACCGTCACGATAGCATTCAATTAAAACGTCGTTATAGTGTGAAAGCAAAGTCCATACTTTTTTGACTGCTGAAATCGGGATATATTCGGCATGAAGAACACGGTTTTCCTTTTTGTCGTATACACAGGCACCGTTTGAAGTGATTACATAGCGGATTTCTGGAAGATTCGTAAGACATTCCGGCAATTCCACCAGCACTCTTCCGGTGGCCGGAACGATAATTGCGCCTTTTTGCGCTGCTTCCCGAATTGCAAGACGGCTGCGGTTGGATAAAGTTCCGTCGCTGCGCAGCGTAGTTCCGTCTAAATCGAGAGCAATAAGTTTTATTTTCATGTTGGCAGCTCCAATTTTTAAATTGGCATGTTGCCCGTTACAGTGAGTATGATTCAATAAAAACATTCACTTTCAGTCGAAAGTTAAAACGGATTAGGAATGGTTTTTATATTCGCGAAAGGGGACCTCATGTCATTGATAATGACAGCTGTCCCCTTCGCATCACTCCTAATTATTGCAGTACATTAAACCATAGTATCTGTTCCGCTTCCGCAGCGCATTTGCCTTCACAGCAGTTTTGAAAAATGTTTTGGTTGGACGCTGCTGACCTGTTTCAGGCAATGCCTGCGCGGTAAAAGACTCGATTAAGCCGCCTTTGTGTCCAGACGTTTCTGAACGAGAACGGCACCGATGATGATAACACCTTTTACCGCGCCAACCAGGAAGGGAGGAACACCTAAGAGGTTCATCATGTTGTTGATAATGCCCATTGTAAGGACACCGAAGAATGTACCTAAGATTGTTCCGCTGCCGCCGGACATGCTTGTACCACCGATAACAACGGCTGCGATAGCATCCATTTCGTAGGAGGAACCAGATGACGCAGAGTTCATGCTGCCCAGACGGGAGGCCTCAACGATAGATGCGATTGCAACAAACAGACCTGACATGGCGTAAGCGACGATCTTTACTTTATCTACGTTGATACCGGAAAGGAGAGTAGCTTTTTCGTTGCTGCCTACAGCGTAGATATAGCGGCCTGTCGCAGTGTATGATGCGAACAGAGCGACTAAAACGGAAAGAACAATCCAGTAGATTACTGGCAGCGGGATGACACCGAATATCTCAAAGTTTGAGATCTGGATAAATGGTGCTACTTTGGAACCGGAAGCCATAATGCCGCCGCCGTTGTAGCAGAACTCAGCAATAGAACGGTAGATAGTCATAGTACCGAGGGTAACGATAAATGCCGGGATTTTGAACTTTGCGACGAAGGTACCGGCCAGTGTTCCTGAGACGATACCAATGGCAAGTGCAGCAAGAATGCCAAGAACGATGCTTTGCGTAGCGTTTATAACTGAGATGGCAACTAAACCGGTAAGAGCAAGCTGTGAACCGACTGATAAGTCGATACCGCCGGTAATTATGACGAGCGTCATTCCGATTGAGATAATACCGATGATTGAGTTGTTCATCAGGATATTTACGATATTGCCGTAGGATAGGAATGTTCCGCCTTTAAGTATTATTGAAATGATAATAATTATGATGAGAGCAATCAATGCGGTATTGTCACTGGCAAACTTTTTAAAGTTAAATTTTTTGGCAGTTTGGTTCATACGAGTCAATCCTCTCCATTTTCAATCTTTTCAACGGTTCCGCCGGTGGCCGCAACCATAATATTTTCTTCGCTGGCATCCTTGCGGTCGTATTCAGCCTTGATTTTTCCGTGATACATTACATAAATGCGGTCACAAACATTCAAAATCTCCTGTATTTCGCTGGACAATACAACAAAGCTGATGCCTGTTTCCGCAAGCTTCATGATAATGTTGTAGATTTCGAGTTTAGCCCCGACGTCAACGCCCTGAGTGGGATTATCCAGAATGACAATTTGAGGATTTGAGGCAAGGGCCTTTGCCAGTACAACTTTCTGCTGATTTCCGCCTGAAAGGCTCGTGATTAGATCGTTTACATCGCTTACCTTGATCTCAAGGTCTTTTATGTAGCGCTCATGTACTGACTTTTCTTGCTTTGTGTTAATCACCATCATGCGGCTCAGCTGCTTCAGAATTGAAAGCGTCATGTTTTCCCCAACGGAAAGATCCTTGACGATGCCGTTTTCTTTACGGTTTCTCGGCAAATAAGAGATGCCTTTGGACTTGGCTTTCCAGGTTGAATGCATGGTTTCCAGTTTGCCATTTACGTAGATCTCGCCTTGATATTTCTTATTGCAGCCGAATACAGTTGAAAATACTTCGCTGCGTCCGTCGCCTAAAAGTCCGGTAAATCCTACGACCTCGCCTTTTCTTACCTGGCAGTTGATATCAGAGAATTCACGGTCTCTGGACAAATGTTTCAATTCGAGAATAACATCACCGAGCTGACGCGGACGGTAAAAGTCATTGGTTGAGATATCTTTACCGACCATGTATTTCGCCAGAATGGCTTCGTTTACTGTCTCATCAACACTTCCGTTAGCAACAACCCTGCCGTCGCGCATGACTGTATAGGTGTCACAGATTCGCATAACCTCATCAAGTTTGTGCGAGATAAAAACAAAGCTTACGCCCTGCTTTTTCAGAGACCTCATGATTTTAAATATATGTTCTACTTCAACATCTGTTAATGATGAAGTTGGCTCGTCCATTATAATGACTCTTGCATTCTCCATTAGAGCGCGTGCTATTTCGATAGTTTGTTTATATGAAGCGTTTAAATCACGCACCATTGTCCGAGGATCCAAATCAATTTCTATTCTGTCCAAGATACTTTGTGCCTGGCTTATCATACTTTTCTTGTCGAGATGTGAGTTTTTCTTGAGCTCTCTGCCTAAAAATAGATTTTCAAAAACGGTTAAGTCGTTGATCAGTGTGAGTTCCTGATGAATAAAGGCGATACCTTCCTGCTTGGCTGCAGAAGGACTGTTAATCTGCTTCTTGTTGCCGTCAATAAAAATCTCACCTTTGTCACAGGAAATAACTCCGCCCAGAATATTCATTAACGTGCTTTTTCCAGTCCCGTTTTCACCTAAAAGCGCGTGAATGCTTCCTTTTTCTAGGGTGAAGTCAACACCATGAAGAACTTTATTGGTATAAAAGGATTTTTCGATTGCTTTCATTTCAATGATGAGATTTGGCATTGCCAACACTCCCGTTAAATAATCGTCTGGAATATGACTGTTGCCAGTCATATTCCAGACATACTAGCTTTTTTAATCAGTAGGGACTACTTGCATCTATAAACTGTGAGGCGTTGTCTTTGTTGACAAATGTCGGAGCGATGATTGTTTCTTTCTCAACAGTTTTGCCTGAGACGATATCATATGCAGTCTGGATAGCGTCTTTAATCATAGACGGGCTGTAGGTCTCAGTAAACAGCTCAATATCTTTTTCGGTGGTCATCTTATTGAAATAAGCCTGAGCACCGCCGCCGCCGGATATGTACTTAACATCAGTTCTCTTAGCATCTTTCACAGCCTGGAGGATACCGAGTGACGGCTCGTCGTCTGTGGAGAAGATAGCATCGATGTGCTTGTTAGCAACTAACATATCGGTTGCAGCCTTAAGTCCTGCCTGCTGAGTATATCCGTCTTCAGTGACTTCAACGAGTTTGATGTCCGGATATTTGGCTTTCATTGTGTCTTTGAAACCGCCGACACGATCAGTGTTAACGGAACCAACGCTAGGTGTATTCATAATAGCGATAGTACCTTTGCCGCCGAGCTTTTCGCCGAGATATTCAGCAGCTTTGACGCCTATACCCTTGTTGTCGCCGGCAACATAAGCTGTGTAATCGGCATTAACCTTACGGTCAAATACGACCAGAGGGATCTTAGCAGATACGATTTTCTGTGCGGCTACTGAAACCTCGTCGTTCATAGGAAGAAGAACGATTGCTGAGCATTTCAGCTGAATCAGCTGATCAATTTGGTTTGCCTGCTCGTTTACGCTGGAGGCAGTAAGCAGCTTATAGCCAGAGCCTTCTGACAAGCCAAGTTCCTGAACTTTCTTTTCCGCATAATACGCGATAGCAGCTGTCCAGCCGTGGTCAGCTGAAGGGACAACAATACCGATAGGACCCTTAGAGGAAGTTGAGGAAGTTGATGCAGTGGAACTGTTGGTAGTTGATGAAGAGCCGTTCTTGCTGCTGCATCCTGTGAATACTGCTGCAGCCATTACAGTTGCCAAAATCATGGCGAGAACCTTTTTCATCACAATTACTCCTTTTTAATTTTATATTTGGAATAAAACATAAACTTTTTAACTTCCAAAGAGCTAAGGTAACTATGCATCGCGGGTTCAAAGAAATATTGGCTTTTATGTTTCACTGAAAATAAATCAGGTGTGGTTAACTTTCAGTCTGCCTTTTTCTTTACGGGTGCGGATAAGCTCTTCGGTATAGAACTTATTGTATGTGCAGCAGCCGACTTTGCTCTGCTGGATCAGCAGTTCAAGGCAGTTGTCGCATACTGTGCAATAGTTAATTTCGTCTTCTTTGCCTTCACGCAGCTTCTTGGGGAGGAACGGATCAGCAAATGATTGACGGCCAAGACCGATCATATCAACAATACCGCGATCAATGCACTGAGCACCGTAATTGAACATGGAGCTTTGTTCAGGTGTGACAGCGTTCAAGCCGTTCTTGCCGTTGCGGAACACTGTGAAGTTAGAACCGATAACGACAGTTTCGGGACGCAGGTTTTCTTTGAACAGTTTTGCAAAGTACTGATGCAGATAAGCAATATACGGAATATGTCTGTCAACCTGCAGCAGGCTTGGGTTGATGGAAGGACTGCCCAAAGACTCAATGAAGTACTGAGCACCGCGCTCTTCCAAACCTTTAATCAAAGCGATCGGTTCGGTCATGTCGATAATCGGGGAATCCGGACCCTCTGTTCCGAAACCGCCCGGGAATCCTTCCCATGCAGATATCTTGGAACCGATGAGGAAATTCTTATCGTTGACTTCTTTAGCGATACGTTCATAAAGCTCGAATGCGAAGCGGCTGCGATTCTCCCATGAACCGCCGTATTTCCACTTGCGGTCGTTGTAAGGACGGAGAATCTGTGAGCCGAGATAGCCATGGCAAAGCTTCAAGTCAATGCCGTCAGCGCCGGCTTCATATGCGATTTTTGCTGCGAGAACGAAATCGTCGATGATCTTGTCGACATCTTCTTCAGTCAGCAGCTCGCCGCCGTAACCCGGAAGGGGCTTTACGCAGACTCTTCTTGAGAATGCAGGATTGGAAAGCTCACCGGAGTGAGTCAGCTGGAATATGAAGAGTGATTTCGGGTTTGCATCTTTTACTTTTTTAACAAAAGCAGTCAGAGCTTTGAGGTTTTCAGGCCTAATCATCAGCTGATTGTCTCTGGCGCGGCTCTCTCTTGTGATAGAGATAGCTTCGAGAGAAATCAGACCAGCTTCACCTTTTGCAAGATTGACGTATCTCTGAGTTGTGAGCTCAGAAGGATTGCCGTTCTCATCCTGGTCATTGCACTCCATGGCCTGGATAAAGAATCTGTTCTGGCAAGTACGGGTTCCGATTTTTATCGGGGAAAGTAATGTTTCCTTGTATCCCATTTTTCAAACTCCCATCTTAATTAATTTATATATGAAATAACAAAGTTGAGCAAAAGATTATTTATCTGTTTTCTCTCCGAAGAGCTTGTCCTTGCGGCCCTCATACGGAGATTTAATAAGCAGAGGCTTAAGGAATGCGGCGGTCTTTTCAACGCCGTCCATACGGCTCATTGTTACGTCTTCATGCTCGTAGCTCAGCACTCCGTCGTAACCTACCATAGCCAGCTCTGTTATGATGCGTTTCCAGTTGACATCGCCCCAACCTGGAATTCTAAAGCGATAAGACCGGTCGAGTCTGCCCATATCTCCGTGCATCAAGGTTCCGCCTACAGGCAGATTGTGAGCGACAAGCTCAGCATCTTTTGCGTGAACGTGGAAAATACGGTCTTTCAGGCGGTCAATCAGGATTTCATTGCTGATACACAGGTAAAGCGTATTTGCAGGATCAAGGTTATAGCCAAGGCACGGATGATAATCAACAAGTTCCAGTGCACGCTCTGCTGTGAGAATATCGTAAACAAAGCTGTTGGGATGTATCTCAATCGCGAACTTGACGCCGTATTCTTTGAATTTGTCGAGTATCGGAGTAAAACGCTCGGCGAACTGCTGTTCGTATTCGTCCCAGCCCTTTCCGTACGGGAAGAAGAAGAAGCGGCCCCAGTTTTCAACTCCAGGATAACCAACAACAACCGGAACTTCGAGAGCATTCGCAGCTTGAGCTGTACGAATAAGGCTTTCGGTACCGTGCTTGATTTTCTCTTCTGGAGTTCCTTTATATATGAAGTCCGTATCCTTTCCTGTCGGACCCATAATTAGGAAGGAATCAGAGTGGTTGCTCAGTGCCGCAATGGAAAGGCCATAGCCATTTACCATCTCTTTGATCTTTTTTGCATTGTTTCCCTTTATGACTTCTTTTGTTTCAAGCTGACCGTTTCCCTCATAAGCGGGAATCTCAAGTGCCTCGTAGCCGTAATCAGCTGCCAATTTTGCAACCTCTTCCAGAGGTTTTTCTGTGAAATTTGCTGTAAAAAATCCAAGCTTCATATAAAACCCTCCCAAAAAATTGTGAGTTTATGTTTTCCACTTGTTTTTGATTGCGTTTGAATTTAAGACGATTATATCATTGTCCACACAGGAACGCAATAGCAAAAGCACAAAACTGTATAAATAGACATAAATTTTGAATAAAAGTTGTGCATAATAACGAATTTTGTCGAAAAAACACAATTTAACTTGCTTTCCGATCGATTAGATGTTATCATTTATTCAGAAACAAAAACACACAAACGGAAATAAAAACACAAATAGTAATAACATTGTGTCTGTACGTTTGTTGTTTTGAGGAAGGAGAGATATTTTTGATAAATACGCTGACATTGAATCCGGCTATAGATAGAGTTCTTTATATAGATAAACTCGAAAAGAACGTAACCAGCCGGATCAAGGATACAACGGAAACTATCGGGGGGAAAGGGACGCATGTTTCCATCAACCTGAAACTGTTGGGACTGAACAGCCGGCTATTCGGAATTACACACGGAGAAACCGGCAAGAAGATTATAGAATACTTAAATAGTGAAGATTTGGACGTTGCTTTTGTCGAAAGGGATCAGGCGAACAGCAGAACTAACTATTTATTAGTAGAAACTGAAACCCACGACTGCACGGTTGTAGCGGAAAAAGGCGTTCAATTATCGGATGAAGACATAAATGAAATCATCTCAGTAATGAGAAGCAATATAGACGAAGGAGATTTCCTGGTGCTGTCGGGCGATGCGTCGAACTGCCCGCCGTCTGTGTATAACAGGATTTTAGATGCGTTAAAAGATAAGCACCTGAAAGTTTTCCTTGATACAAACGGCGAAACGCTGAAACAGTGCATTAACTGTTCTCCGTACCTTATAAAGCCTAATCGGGACGAACTGTCAGCCCTGTGCGGAAGAACGGTTACAAGCGATATCGACGATGTAATCTCGGCAATTGATTCCCTCGATCCATATCACATCGAGATTATCGCTGTTTCACTCGGAAAATATGGTTCGGTAGTTAAGGCCGGCAACGAAATCTACAGGGCGGTTCCGCCGGATGTTGCAGTGTTCAACACCGTCGGCTGTGGAGACTCTTTCCTCGCGTCATTGATTTACGGCATCTGCAAGAATATGTCCATTGTCGACAGTTTGAAACTTGCATCAGCCGTATCTTCAGCGACAGCCGAATCTTCACTTTCTGTCGGCTTCGACAAGAAGAGGGCGGAGGAACTGATTGACCTCGTAAAGGTCGAAAAACTCAGGTAATTTAAACGTTTTTATCGTGTGAGGCGAAGCCAAATCCGTGAAAATGGTTTTGCCTATAAAAATATTCTTTCGCGGTGAATGGAGATTATTATGAGTAACTTATCTTACATAGAAATAAGAAAAGAAATGTGTACTGTTGCAAAGCTTATGTGGGAGCGCAGATTAACCAATGCGGCAGGAGGAAACTTTGCCGTTAGGGTTGATGACAATCGCATTCTGATTACGCCCTCACTGATGTCAGAGAGACGTCACTGTGAACTTCGCCCAGAGGATATCCTCTTGATCGACTATGATATGAATATCCTTGAAGGAGAAGGCAAACTATCACGTGAAGGCCTTATGCATGTTCTCATCTTAAAGAACTTCAAGGAAATCGGCTGCACCATTCATGCACATCCCTTCTACTGCATGCCCTTTGTTGCGCAAGGCAAGGAAATCCCGAACGTAACAGAAGCGACGATGGGCCGCGGACATGTAGGATGCATCGAATATACAAAGGCATATTCTCCTGAGCTTGCGCATAATGTTTACAACTATTTTGAAGAGCACCGTGAGCTTGCCGAGAAGAAACCGATCGGCGTAATACTTCCGCTCCACGGCGTTGTTGTTTCTGGTCCGGATATTTACATGGCTTACAGTATGCTCGAGCGTATTGAGACAGATGCGTATTGCACTATTGTCAAGAACTTGATCTGACATATTTGTGTGATTCTGTAATTTTGTGTGTGTATTGCTATGTATTGGGATGTATACATTCATAAACAAAAGTAAACCAACAAAAATATTGACTAGCGCTTGATTAATTGGTAATATAAATATTTAGTAAAGTAATTAAAATTACTGACTAAAATAATAGGATGGGTTTACAGTGTATAGCATCGAAAGAAAATCGGAGATTGTGAGCATTCTGGAAGCTTCCGGAAGTGTTGATGTGAGTTTTCTCGCGCAGAAATTCGGCACATCAAAGGAAACAATACGCCGTGATCTTAGGGAAATGGAGAAAGACGGCCTTATTAAGCGTACCCATGGTGGGGCAGTGCTCAATAAAATGAGTGATACGGCGTCTTCTCCCGAAGAATACCCTATAGCAATCCGCGGTATTCAGCGTTTTAGTGAAAAGAATAGTATCTGTAAGCGTGCCGCTGCATTTATCGAAGACGGCGATACTATTTTTATAGATAACAGCTCAACGACAATGTATTTACCCAAATACATTGCCCCGGAACTCCATGTTACTATTATTACAAACTCAATCAAAGTACTCGTAGAGTATTCAGCGTCTCCCAATCCCAATCATGTGATGATCTGCCTTGGAGGCATTTTTAATTCAGCTAACCTGTCTTTATATGGAAGCAGTTGTCTGAAGAGCGCGGAGATTTATTATCCCAATAAAGCATTTTTGTCTTGCGCGGGTATCAGCAGGCAGAATATGCTTGCCGATTCCAGCATCTATGAGATTGATACAAAGCGCATGATGATTGACCGCGTGCACGAAGTGTTTATGCTGGTTGACCACACAAAGTTTGAGAAGAGCAGTCAGATCTTTCTTTGCAAAATGTCCGATGTCCAGCATTTGATTACCGACAGTGGCGTGGACATGTCAAAACTTGATTTCTTGGACAGATCCAATGTAAATTTAGTCGTCGCCCCTTAACAGACTGCTGGGCGGCGTTGAACAAGGAGTTTTTCCCCATGAATATGGTAGCTTTCGATTTGGGCGGCAGCGGCGCTAAAGTCGTATTGGGAAAGTATGACGTAAAGTCAATCGAACTCGAAACTATCCATCGCTTTGAGCACAGCCCATGCCCAATCGGCGACGGGTTATATTGGGACATTGTTAATATATACAATAATATGGTAAAAGGGCTCAAAATTGCGATTAAGAAGACCGGTGATTCAATCACGTCTTTTGGCATCGACAGTTTCTCCAATGATTTCTCCTTTATCAGCAAAGACGGCGATCTGCTTTCTCCTGTGCGCAGCTACCGGGATAAGCGTACTGAGCGCTATAAAAAGCAGATTTATGCAAAGATGTCCCCTGAAAAGCTGTATCAGCTCACAGGTAACCAGTGCGCGAATTTTAATACGTTGATGCAGCTTGGCGCAATGCATGAGGCGGGTCTAGATTATGTCACGAAAAACGCCTATAAGATGTTGTTTATTCCTGATCTTCTTACTTATTTTTTAACTAAGAAACCGGTTTCGGAATATACCATATCCTCTGTAAGCCAGATGTTCAGCTTTAAGGACAATTACTGGAACAAAGAGATTCTGGACACGTTTGGGCTTTCAGACACAATGTTCGGCACCCTTGTGCAGCCGGGTACTGTTGCGGGAAGAACGACGGAACAGGTAAACGCGCTTTTGGGTACAAAGGGCTTTAATGTGGTATCCGTATGCGAACACGATACCGCGTCTGCATTCTTAGCTTCCATCGGCGGAAAAGAGTCGGCTATTATCAGCAGCGGAACATGGGCCCTTGTCGGAATTCAGACTGACAAGCCGATAATCAACGAATACGGCATGAAGTATAATGTTGCAAACGAAGGCGGATATCCCGGACATCACCGTATCCTGCGCAATGTAATGGGAACGTGGATTCTTCAGGAAATCCGGGCATATTACCGTGAAAAAGGGCAGGACTACAGCTTTGCCGAAATGGAAAAACTGGCAGGAGAAAGCCGGCCGTTTGCATACCTCATCGACGTGGACGACCCGATGTTCTTTGAACCGGGGGACATGCCGGAGAAAGTGCAAAACTTCTGCTGTCGTTATTACGACAGTGCTCCCCAGACCGTCGGCGAGATTGTCCGCTGCGTCTATGAGAGCCTGGCGATGAAGTACCGCTGGTCTATTGAAATATTGGAGCATTTGACTGGGAAAGCGCTTTCACGCATCAATATCATCGGCGGAGGTTCAAAAGATAAGCTGATGTGCCAGCTGACCGCTAATATCTGCGGAAAGCCTGTTCTTGCGGGTCCCGCGGAGGCGACATCATATGGCAACATTCTGGTTCAGCTTATTGCCGCCGGAGAGATAAAGACTATTGAGGAAGGTCTGGATTTGCTTAGGGCTTCATTTACAGCGCAGGAATACCTCCCTGAAAAAAGCAGTCTTTGGGATGAAAAGTACGAGATGTTCAAGAAGTTATTCCATTTGAATTAGCGCATTTATTCGTGGAGGCGGCAAAATAATGATCGCTGATTTGCATATACACAGTACGTTTTCAGACGGTTCAATGAGCGTTGAGGATATAGTTTTCTACGCGAAAAAGATGAACCTCGATGCCATCGCGATTACTGACCATGACACATTGGCAGGGGCAAGACTGGCTGTAAAACTTGCCGAAGGCAAAGGACTTGAGGTGATCCCGGGTGTTGAAATGACCACAAGGGATACAAAGCGCGACAGGCCGGTACATCTGCTCTGCTACATGCCGGTAAACCCGGAACCGCTTGAAAAACTGCTGAATAAGACGCTGGAGAACCGCGCAGCACAAAAGCGGGCGATGATAAAAAAGGTTCAGGAGCTCTACCCGGTCGCAACGGAGCATATTAAGCGTTACAGCAGCAGAAGCAAGTCGATTTACGAATCACATATAATGCAGGCGCTTGCCGATTTGGGTTATACAAATACGCCTATAGGGCCGCTGATGGACGAGCTCCTTTCAAAAAAGGGTTCCTGCTATGTGCCGAGCAAGTATCCGGACGTGAGAGAAGCACTTAATGCAATTCATGAATCCGGAGGAATTGCTGTCATCGCACATCCCGGACAGTTCCACTCACTGGAGCTTCTTGAGGAATTAGCCTGCGAAGGCAGTGTACAGGGCGCAGAATATAACCATCCGAGGAATTCGGAAGGGGATAAGGTGGAGATTATGCGGATTGCCGACCGTTATGGGCTTGTCCTGACAGGAGGCACTGATTTCCACGGCCTGTACTCAAAGACACCGTATCCGCTCGGATCATTTACCTGCCCTCCTCTTTGTATAGAACGGCTGCGGATGATGGCGGGAGAAGCAAGCCGTGCCCGTTCTTGATGAACGGCACAGAGCCAATTTCATTGTCTGCTGCTGAAGGGGATGAAATCTATGAAGAATAAGATATCTGCATCCATTATGTGCGGCGATCTCCTTCATTTTTCCCGCGTAGTCAAGGATATGGAGAACGCGTCGATAGATTTGATACATGTGGACATAATGGACGGCAGTTTTGTTCCCAATCTGACATTTGGTCCTGATTTTTGCAAAGCATTGCGAAAAGAGACAAAGATACCGCTTGATATTCACTTTATGGTCAATAAACCAGAAAACTATATAGATATGTTTCATCCGCGCCCGGGAGAGTATATCTCGGTCCATGCTGAATCGACAGTCCACCTGCAGCGGGTGCTCAGTCAGATTAAGAAATACGGCGCCAAGGCGGCGGTTGCGCTCAATCCAGCGACGCCGGTGCAGACACTTGAATATGTGCTGCCCGATATCGACATGGTTTTGATAATGACCGTCAATCCCGGTTTTGCCGGTCAAAAGCTGATTCCCCAGGCCATTGAAAAGATAAGGGACTGCAGGAATTATCTGAATGAAAAGGGCTACCCCGAGGTTGAGATTGAAGTTGACGGAAACGTCAGCTTTGAAAATGCCGAGAAAATGAAAGCTGCAGGCGCAAATATCTTTGTATCCGGCTCATCCGGTGTTTTCACAAAGGAAATAAGTTTTTGCAATGCGGTCACGAAATACAGGCAGAGCATTGCCTGATTTTTCAGTAAATTTAAGGGTCAACAGTAATAAAACTATTCTTGGAAGGTGTGTAGTATGAAAGTTTTCAGAACAGGAATTGTCGGGACAGGCTTTGTTGGACAGATACACGTAGAAACCGTTCGCAGGCTGGGCAATGTTGAAGTCGTAGCCCTTACAGACAAATTCAGCGCAGAAGAAAGCGCCAAGAAACTTAACATCCCAAAATACTTTACCGACTACAAAGAAATGATCGATACCATGAATCTGGATGTCGTTCATATCTGTACGCCGAACAATACACACTTTGAAATTGCAATGTATGCTCTGGAGCATGGCGTAAATGTTATCTGCGAGAAGCCGATGACAACTACAATCGAGCAGGCAGAAGCATTGGTAAAGAAAGCGAAAGAGACAGGTCTTGTTGCCGCAATTAACTTCCACAACCGTTTCTATCCCATGACACACCACCTGAAGAACATCATTGCTGACGGAGAACTCGGAGACATCTTCTCAATCAGCGGTTCCTACATGCAGGACTGGCTGCTGTTTGAGACAGATTACAGCTGGAGACTGAACACATCAGAGTCGGGTGCAACCCGCGTAATCGCAGATATCGGTTCCCACTGGATGGACCTGGCTGAATACGTGACCGGCCTGAAGATTACTGAGGTCTGCGCAGACTTCTCTACAATACACAAGACAAGGAAAAAACCGAAGAAGAATGTTCTCGCGTTCTCAACTGAGAAATTCAATCCCGACGATTACGAGGATATCCCGATTAACACCGAGGATAACGCAAGCGTAATGTTCCGCTTCTCCAACGGTGCGAAGGGCAGCGCCTTCTTCTCACAGGTAATTGCCGGTAAATCTGTTGCCATCGACCTTGTCGTCGGCGGCTATAAGAAGTCCGCTGAATGGAACAGCGAGAAGTGCAACTGCCTGTTAGTCGGAAACCGCGACAGCTACAATCAGGTATTCGAAAAGGGATTCGCAACAGTTCATCCGGATACCATTCCGATAGTCGGTTATCCCTTCGGACATCTGGAAGGCTTTGCAGATGCATTTAAGCAGTGCTTCACTCAGGTTTATAACAGCATAGAAAACCCGAATGCTAAGAAGGATTATGCTACTTTCGAGGACGGCCTGCACGAGATGATTCTCTGCGACAGGATCTTTGAAAGCAACCAGAAACAGCAGTGGGTTAAAATCTGATATATGTTTTAAGGGCCGCTTTAAATTACTGTTCATAATCTTCCATAGGCTTGTTTTTATCCCCTCAAGTTGTTGATAATAGTACCCTTTCCGTATGTCAAATAAATGCCGAGCGGCCCATTTGAAAATATTGATTAATAGGAGCGCAGCTTAAATTAGCTGCGCTCCTATTATTGTTTTGTGGTTATGACAGCAAGTTTTGGGTTTTGTCCGCTTTTTAACATACTAGTCTGCAAAAGCATAAGCTGACGGTGAAGAAGGTGTGCTTATGTGCGGAATTGCTGGCTGGATTGATTTTGAAAAAGATTTATCTGAAAAAGATAACATCATCGATGCAATGATTGAAACGCTCAAATTAAGAGGCCCCGACAGTGAAGGAAAATACATGTCGAGGCATGTTCTGTTAGGTCACCGCCGTCTGATTGTTGTTGATCCGGAGGGCGGAAAACAGCCGATGAAAAAGGAAATCGGCGGCAATGAATACATAATCGTTTATAACGGCGAACTTTATAATACAGAAGACCTGCGGCAGGAACTTCTTAAAGAGGGGTACGAATTTGACTCCTATTCAGACACCGAGGTTCTTCTGACCTCCTATATCTGCTGGGGAGAAAGCTGTGTCGAGCGCCTCAATGGCATTTTCGCCTTTGCCGTATATGATAAGTCAAGAGAAAGTGTATTTCTGGCGCGGGACCCGCTCGGTGTAAAGCCGCTGTTCTTTTCGCGGCGCGGCAGTTCGCTGATTTTTGGCTCAGAGATAAAAACGCTCCTTGCGCACCCATATATAGAGCCAGTTGTCGACAGGGATGGCATAGCGGAGATTTTTGCAATAGGGCCGGCCACCCCTCCGGGCAGCGGGATTTTCAAACAGATTAAAGAATTGCCTCCTGCTTATTGTGCGACGGTTACGCGGGATACTTTTAAGATGCGCGAATACTGGAAACCTTATGTCGAGGAGTTCAAAGAAACTGAAGAAGAGGCGGTGGAACACCTCCGAGAACTATTTGTCGACGCAGTCAGACGGCAGCTTGTCGGCGATGTCCCGCTTTGCTGTTTTCTGTCCGGCGGGCTTGATTCATCGGCAATTTCCGCTGTTGCAGCGGCGGAGTTTAAAAAGAGGGGAGAAACACTCACCACATACTCGATTGACTTCGAGGACAACGACAAATACTTTAAGGTATCCCTGTTCCAGCCGACGTCGGACCAGTCCTGGGCACTGAAAATGGCGGAGTTTATAGGCAGCAACCACAAGACGGTTATTCTGTCTCAAAAGCAGCAGGTTGACGCTCTGTACGGTGCGACGATAGCAAGAGACCTTCCGGGCATGGCCGACATCGACTCATCCTTGCTTCTGTTTTGCGAGCAGATCAGGAAAGGTTTTGTCGTCGCACTTTCCGGAGAGTGCGCCGACGAGGTCTTTGGCGGGTATCCATGGTATACCAATCCGTCAATGATGTATGCGGACACATTCCCGTGGTCTTTGTATGTCGGAAAACGGCAGGAGATTCTGTCAAAAAATCTGGGCGATTTAAAACTCGAGGAAGTCGCACGCTCCTATTATCGTGACACATTGTCACGAGTTCCGCACCCGGAGCAGGAAGACCCGCTTGATTACCGCATGAGGGAACTGTTCTATCTGAACATAAAATGGTTTATGGTGAACCTTTTAAACCGCAAAGACCGCATGTCCATGTCAAACAGCCTTGAGGTGCGCGTGCCGTTTGCCGACAAGCGGCTGGTACAGTACTCGTTTAATATTCCAGCAAAGATAAAATTAGCGGGCGGGCGGGAAAAAGGGCTCCTGCGCAAAGCTTTGATAGGCATACTGCCCGATGAAATTATATGGCGCAAAAAAAGCCCATACCCAAAGACACATCATCCGGAATATACCGACCTTGTCTGTGCCGAAATGGACTCGATATTAAAAGACAAAAATGCCCCGCTGCTCAACCTTATAGACAAAGACAAAGTAAGGGAAATAGTCGACACCCGCGGGGAAGCATATAAAGCCCCGTGGTTCGGGCAGCTAATGACCGGCCCGCAGATGATGGCGTACTTGATACAAATAAATATTTGGTTGAAAGAATATAAGGTGAAACTGGAGATATAAATACTTGGGTAAAATAATAGATGCCGGAAACCTTGTCATAGGTTTCCGGCATTTTTGCTGTTATTTAAAACGTTGAGAAAACAAGGTCAAATCGTTTCTAAACAGGATCCGCAGACCGAGCCGAAAGGGGCCTTTGCCGCAGTTATGAAAAGAATGTAACCGCAGTGCGCATAATGTAAAGATTTCCTTTAGATTTTGGGTGGCATGCCTATTTTAAACATGTAACAATTATGAGGTATCATCTCAAGGATTTTCCAATTACACACTTGCGGCCGTCGCCTGCTGTTATGTCAATTTCCATTATCCCTAAATAACTTGGGTGATCTTTATAGATAAAGTACTCACAATATCCAATAGTGTAGGTTTTTCCTTTGTCTGTCTGTATGCCAGTAATGGTTGGGGAAATTTCATATAATACGAATTTTCCATGTTCAGTGCTGCTTTGCATGCCATAGCTGTTAAATTCGGTTTTATCGGTTACTTCAATATTGCCGTCAATAAAGTCGAATGCGGCCTTTATCTGCGCGTCAAGATCCTCTGTCAACCGTATTTCTCGACAGAACATTTTTTTTAATGATTTTGTATCGTGTTTGCGAAGGCAATTTAGCACATCTTTATTATGTTGGTCTGCTTTTTCAGAAAATGATTTTTCAGCCAGAGTGAGTTCTATTCCATTGACGAGACGAGCACAACCATTCAAAGATACCGCCACAGCGATGATAATTAAACCTAACAGTATATAAATACGCTTTTTCATTAATCGCATATCTCCTGACGCTTGAATTTGACTTAGATCGTCATCATTTGCCTCAGCTTGAATAATATAGATGTAAGATATTAAATGCTTAATCACTTTAAGAATTTTCCAATTGCACATTTGCTGCCATCATCAGCAAATATATCAATTTCCATTATCCCTACATAGTTTGGATGATATTTATTGACAAGGTATTCACAAGTCACGATATCATAGGTTCGCCCTTTGTCTGTCTGTATGCCAGTAATGGTTGGGGAAATTACATATAATACGAATTTTCCATGTTCAGTGCTGCTTTGCATGCCATAGCTGTTAAATTTAGTTTTATCGGTTACTTCAATATTGCCGTCGAAAAAGTCGAATGCAGCCTTTATTTGCGCGTCAAGATCCTCTGTTGACCGCGTTTTTTTAGAGAACATTTTTTTAATGAATTTGCATCGTGTTTGCGAAGGCAATTTAGCACATCTCTATTATGTTGGTCTGCTTTTTCAGAAAATGATTTTTCAGCCAGAGTGAGTTCTATTCCATTGACGAGACGAGCACAACCATTCAAAGATACCGCCACAGCGATGATGATTAAACCTAACAGTATATAAATACGCTTTTTCATTAATCGCATATCTCCTGACGCTTAAATTTGACTTTATATAACATGATAGTCACAAAGGCCGTCATTATTTGCTGCAGCGAGGGATAATATAGATGTTTAAAATATCAAAGCATCATTTCAAGGATCTTCCAACTACACATTTGCGGCCATCGTCTGTGGTAATGTTAAGTACCACTATCCCTACATAACTTGGATGCTCTTTATTGGCAAAATACTCACAAAATCCAATATTGTAGGTTTTCCCTTTGTCTGTTTGTATTCCGATGATGCTTGGCATAGAGGCATAATATAAGAATTTCCCGTTTTCGATGCTACTGTTCATGCCAAAGCTGTTAAATTCAGTTTTCTCGGTTACTTTAATATTGCCGTCAATAAAGTCAAATGCGGCTTTTATCTGCGCGTCAAGATCCTCTGTCGACCGAATTTCTTGACAGAACATATTTTTCAATGATTTTGCATCGTGTTTGCTCAGGTAATTTAGCACATCCCTATTGTGTTGCTCAGCTTTTTCAGAAAATGATTTTTCAGCCAGAGTGAGTTTTATTCCATTGACGAAACCAGCACAACCGCTAAAAGATATCGCCGCAGCGATGATTAATAATCCTAAAAATATATAAGTATGCCTCTTCATTCAACATATCTCCTGACTCTTGAATTTGACTTAGACCGTTATCATTTGCCTCAGCTTGAATAATATAGATGTAAGATATTAAATGCTTAATCACTTTAAGAATTTTCCAATTGCACATTTGCTGCCATCATCAGCTAATATATCAATTTCCATTATCCCTACATAGTTTGGATGATATTTATTGACAAGGTTTTCACAAGTCACGATATCATAGGTTCTCCCTTTGTCTGTTTGTATGCCAGTAACGGTTGGGGAAATTACATATAATACGAATTTTCCATGTTCAGTGCTGCTTTGCATGCCATAGCTGTTAAATTTAGTTTTATCGGTTACTTCAATATTGCCGTCAATAAAGTCAAATGCGGCGTTTATTTGCGCGTCAAGATCCTCTGTTGACCGCGTTTTTTTAGAGAACATATTTTTAATGAATTTGCATCGTGTTTGCGAAGGCAATTTAGAACAGAACATCCCTATTGTGTTGATCAGCTTTTTCAGAAAATGACTTTTCAGCCAGAGTTAGTTCTATTCCATTGACGAAACGAGCACAACCGCTCAAAGATATCGCCGCAGCGATGATTAATAATCCTAAAAATATATAAGTATGCTTTTTCATTAATCCATGTGTTCCTTGTAACCTGAATTATAAATATAATTATTCCACCATATAAACCATACCGTATGCCCGTCCTCATCAAAAATCATAAAATCTTTGTTTTCGCTATTTGGCTCCTCCAATGATTTTTTAAGTCCATTATAAAGTTCCGGATAACCAGCGAAGTCGATGGATCCCAATGATACCATAATCCTATGATCTGGAAACATATAATCGGGATTAAAGCCTGTGATCCACCACTGAGCCTCTTCTGGCGCCCAAGAGAAGATGTTTTCTATATCGTCACTGCCGTAGTAATTATATAGATTTAATGTCATCGGCAATCTAATAGACGATACATCCCATTGTATTATGTTGACAATTGGCAACTTGTGAGGATTCTGATATAATCCTATTTCCGCTCCACTTCCCAAATTAAGATAATTGCCTTTCCATGCCCATATTATATATTGTTTCCCGCTTGCACTATCTGTGTATGGGAATTTGACTTTATCCATATCACCCAATGTCCCGATTTGAAATGCTCGGTCATAGAAATCATTATATCCACCAATTGACTGCCATGTAGAGACCTGGGAATGCAATGCCTCCTTGTGATCATCATATTTAAACCACAGTATCCTTGCACCAAGTGTAGTAAAAATGGACAAGTCTAACTTTATAGGAGCATAATCTCCGTATTTGGTTGGTATATTACCGCTTTCTTCGCGCTCGAATTGCGCCTGCCATATGCCTATAGGGCCATTAGGATACAACGGATCTGGATCCTTTGGAGCCACTTTTTTATTATTAATTATTTTTGCAGAACCGTCGAGCAAACCGTCCCCATCTGTATCGGCAGATGCAGGATTTGACTTCATATATACATAGACCCTTTCTCCTACCTTGAGCACTTGAATCTCTTCCCCGTCTAGGAGATTATCATCATCAGAATCAGCATTCAAATAGTTCAAGCCTGTCAGTTTAACTCCGGTACCCAAGCGGAGGTTTCCATTGTTCATCTCTTTTTCATAATAATCACGAAGGCCGTCATTATCTGAATCCTTGTATAAGTCAGTCTTATCAGCTATGGTATCGAATATGCCATATAATTTATCAGCTTCATCTGCATGATAATATTGTCCGCCAGTACCGGTCGCGATGTCTTTCAGTAAATCAACAGATACTTCATCGCCTAATCCGACGGTAAAAATAGTAATTCCTTCTCTTTGAGCCTCTTCTGTGTATATATTACTGTAATCGCCTTCACCATCAGTCAGAAAAATGATATACTTTGCATGTCCGTCATTTTTATAACTTGACGATGTAAATAGGTCGATCCCAGCAGATATTGCACTGGACAGATTAGTTCCGCCATAACTATCAATCTTGTCGACCGCTTTTTCAAGCGTACTCTTATCAGATGTAAACGGAGTTACCACATATGCCCAATTGTCGAAATCCACGATAGCAGCTCGATCATCATTTGTAAAATGGTCAAAGAAATTCTTTGTAACAGTTTTACGAACATTATTACTGTCATTGTAGGACATGCTGCCAGAGGAATCAATGGCAAATACTACATCTATTCCCTTAAAATTATCTTCGCCATCCTCATCATAGAGGAGATCATAATTCCAGGAATTATCGAACTCAGTTTTGTTAAGCAAAATGTACTTGGAAAAATGGGGGAGTGTAGCACTGACAACGTTTCCGGTTAATTCTTGATCCGGTACCTCTTCCAGAAGCTGAGTTGACTCATTAAAGTAATATAATGTCGGAACAAAACTGCTGTCATTAAATAAGCTTTCATCAAGCGTATAAGATACTGTTGCACTTTCAAAAGTGCCGTTTGCATAAAACTCCGTACAGTCTCCGATATATCCAGGCACAGATTGGTTGAAGAGTATATTATTAACAGTTGAAATCTTCAGAGATTCCGCTGCACTTCCATCGCTTCCCTCGATGCGTACGGATACATTTTCAATCTTATCATTTACCGTTATTGACGTTGATGCAGAAAAAGAATTGTTTTTTACAAGTGGGTCATAATTATGCTCAATCTCCCACTTATCAGATGCTCCGTCTCCATCGGTATCACTTTTACATGGGTCTGTTTGATATTTATATAATTCTTCTCCGTCAAGGAGCCCATCTTCGTCAGTATCTTTAGTGATAGGATTGGTATAATATTCTATTTCTGCTTTATTAGAAACGCCATCACCGTCTGCGTCATCTACATCGTCATTTTTCCCATTTCCGTCGCTATCTTCTTTAAAAGGATCTGTTCCGATTACTCCTTCTACAAAATCGCAGAGATTGTCATTGTCACTGTCTTGTGCCAGCAGATCCGTTGTGGTATTTGTGTCATCAATTAAATTGCCCATGTTTTTGATGTTAGTATTATACAACTGTTCAGACTTAACGGTTTTATTGCCTTGACGGTCTGTTGCAGTTATTGTTACGGTATTTGTGCCGTACATAAGATTAAAGCCGGCAAAAGACCACGCTTCAGCCACACTAATTTGCCCATGTGATATAACGCGGCCAGTGATTGACGTGATTTTATACTCTAAAGTATCTACTGTATCTGCGTTCTGCAGGGTACCTGAAATCTTGATTAATTGATTTGAAACGACATAAAAATGATTTTTCTCTGAATATTCAAAATTACTGTTGTCAATTGTTATGCTAACATCTTTTTTATCGAAAACGATCTGAGTTAGAGACGAATTCTGAATTTGATCGGATGAGGAGCCTCGATTTACCTGAAAGCCAATTGTGACACTTTGGTGAGGTTCTATTATTGCGTTGTACCCCGCATTATGTAGTACGTAATGTGTTCCTTCATGCGAAAGTATATATGCATTCCAGATGTTATCAATATTATAATTAGCATCAAAGCTGAGTGTCCAGCCTTCAATCGCTTTATCCGTTTTGTTTGTAATCGTGATTTGACCGATAAATCCAGTTCCCCAGTCAGACATTACTTTAAATGATACGTCATAATTTTGGGTAGAAACTATGGCCGTTTCACCCAACATGGTGTATTTGTCAGGAAATGTTGTGAACTCTCCTTTGCATTGAAACCCAAAGCTAATCGATTTGCCAACCGGTATATCCCGAGTGTTGCCATCATTTTTAATCGTATACAAATTATTTTCGTGCTTTAATATGATTGCATTCCATATGTTTTGAATTTTTTGTTGAAGTGGAAACTCAATACACCAGTCTTCTATAGTTGTTTTCCCTGTGTTTGTAATTGTAATAGACGCGTTGTACGCTCCGGACCAACTGCTGGTTACTTGAAAAGTTACTTTGTAACCATCCCCAACATATTCACTGATATGTTCACTGCTGGTAGTGTTTGATGTTGCAGCCGCTGCTTTTTGACCATAAGCAGAGAACACTATCACAATTGTGAGAAATAAAGCAATCAATCTCCTTAAAACTCTGTTTGAAAATTTGATAATATTCCTTTTCACCTTTTATTCACCAACTCACTCATTAAAATGTCTTATAACCAAACACCGTGCAATTCCTTATACAGTCAACACTGTATAACATTTGAAAATATTATCAACAAAATTGTATAATATTAATTATAAATTGTCAATAAATGTACAAAAATATCAAAAATCAAAAGGGCGTATCTTGCCATTTGCTGGACTTTTAAAGGCTAAAAAAGCTTCCTTCCATAAACTATATGGAAGGAAGCTTTTTTACGGTAAATCTGCTTTCAATATTACTATAGCCTGCGGTATTTTTTGAGAGCCAGAGAGTTTAAAGCAAGGAAGGCTACAGTATAACACACAAGGCTAATTAAATCAAAATAAATATATGAAATATCAAATCCCCTCAAGACAACATCGGTTAAAGCGTCCGCAGCGTAGGTCAACGGGAATATTTTTGAGAGGACGATGACCCAGGTTGGGGCACCGCGCAGATCGAATAGCCCGCAGAAGAGAACCTGAGGGACGATGACAATAGGGATAAACTGGAAAAGTTGAAATTCGTTTCTTGCGAATGCAGATAGTAAGGTTCCAAGTGCCAAAGAGCCAGCCGCCAGTAAGACGTTACTTTTGGACGACATCGCTTTTAACTGTCCGTAACTGAAACGCAGGCTTTCATTGGCAATATGCCTAATGCATAAACCCAAACTGTTAATACTTATTCCGCCTGAAAAATTCTTGACCAGCTTTTTCTTATCCTTCTGCAGGTCTACTAAATCGAGCATTTCGTTTGCACGCCGCGAAGCTTCTTCCTTTTAATCCAAACATAGACGAAAAGAAGAGCAGATTGTCCATTGCAGAAAGGTCTTCATACAAAGCATCGTTTTGGGCCATGTAGCCGATTTGTTTGCAAAGTTTGAGTGAGGGAACATCCTGATTAAAAATCTTGATATTGCCGGAAAACTTATTCATTCCCATGATGGCCTTTACCAATGTCGTTTTGCCCGACCCTGAAGGGCCAAGCAATCCGATGAGCTGGCCCGGCTGCAGTTCCAGGTTTAGGTGGGGAATAATAGTAACGTTCCCGAATTTAACGGTCAGGTCACTGATAGTTACTGCACTTTGAGTTGGCAAATTGACCCCCTCCAAATGAATAAATTCAATGTGCGTGCTGTAGGCAAATTGCATTTTAAAACAATGAGAATTTGTGTTTTCACATACTCTATAATAGCACAATGTTAAATTAATGTAAAAAATAGCATGAAAAAACGGCTGGAGTGAGGCATAATATTACAGTTTCTCACACCATACTACTCTGTGATCTTACTAAGGCAATTTTATATTACAGTAGAATGTGCTTGCAAGTTTAATTAGAAAATCAGTTTTGAAAAGCAAAAAGAAGGGAGGCGGAATCAACCGTCTCCCTTTATATGGAATGTTTATATGTGGTTTGCGACTTCAAAAGCGTCCCAAATTGCATACATGATGTTGGACACGCGGCGGGCGTCGCCAAGCAGGTAAATCTCCGGAACCTCCTGTTCAAGTTGCTTGTAGAGCGAATTTTCCGGCTCATATCCGATACAGAGGACAACGCTGTCGCAGCTTATCTCTTTCGTCTCACCGTTTACATCTGCAGTAAGGACTCCATTTTTAAATCCGGTTACTTTCGCCGACGTTAAAACGTCAATCTTGTTGTACGGGATAAGACGCTCAAGCATCTCTTTGTTTGCCGAGCAGAGCGGCGGATTTACTTTAAGCAATTTATCAAGGGCCTCGACAATGGTAACCTTTTTGCCGTTCCGTGCCAGCCAAAGAGCCGTCTCGCATCCAACCAGGCCTCCGCCGACTATTACAACGCGTTCACCTGGATCTTTGACCTTGTTGAGCACATCTGCCGCGGTATAAACATGTTCGTCATCGCCCAGTGATATGGTCTTGGGATTGGAACCAGTCGCGACAATTACAACGTCGTAATCATGTGCTTTGACAAATTCTTTTGTAACCTTTGTGTTCAGCGTTACGGGAACCTTCAGCAGATTAAGCTGATTTTCATACCAGCTTGCCAGCCTCAGATCATCATGTTTAAAGTCAGGCGCTCCGCCGGGAATCAGATTTCCGCCCAGACGCGAAGATTGTTCGAACAGTTCAGGTTTGTGACCGCGTATAGCAAGAACACGAGCGGCTTCACATCCTGCAACTCCGCCGCCGACTATCATAACCTTTTTTGGCCTGCAAACAGGATTGTATTGGGTTGCCCGTTCTCTTGCCGCCTGCGGGTTTACGGCACAGTTGAGCATAGAATACTCCTGAATCCGTCCCATGCAGCCTTCCTGACAGCTAATGCACGGCCGGATTTCGTTTATTTTCCCTGCCCGGAGTTTGTTAACATAATCTGGGTCGGCCAGCAGCGGCCTGCCGAGGCTAACGATGTCACATGCGCCTTCACGAACTGCTTTGGCCGCAATATCCGGGTCATCCATTCTGCCTGCGCAGAAGACTGGCACATCGACGGCCTCTTTGACCATCTTTGCATACGGTATATAGAGGCCTTTTTCTTGATACATCGGCGGATGGTTCCACCACCATGCGTCATATGTTCCTACGTCGACGTCCAGCGAGTCGTATCCATATTTGGCCAGGAGCTTAGCAGCTTCAATGCCTTCTTCAATGTCACGGCCTTTTTCTTCGAATTCTTCTCCGGGCAATGCGCCCTCACGCCAGTCTTTAATCATGCTTTTAAGACTGAAGCGCAGGGAGACATGGTAATCATCTCCGCAGCGCGATTTGATTTCTTCAACAATTTCCTTTGCAAAACGCAGTCTGTTTTCAAGTGAGCCGCCGTATTCATCCGTTCTCTGGTTGAACATCGCTATGGCGAACTGGTCAAGGAGATATCCTTCATGTACTGCATGGACCTGAACGCCGTCAAATCCGGCGCGCTTGGCGTTTAAAGCTCCGTCGCCGAACGACTTGATTATGCTTTTGATTTCTTCCACTTCCAACGGACGGCATGTTTTATTCAGCCAACGATGCTGAATCGGGGAGGGTGCGACGGGCGGAAATTCTCCCAAGTTTGTTGGAATTGTTACGCGTCCGAAACCGGCCGACATCTGCAGAAAAACCTTGCTACCGTAGGCGTGAATACGTTCTGTCATTTCTCTTCCGGTTCTTACAAAATGAACAGGATTGTAGGTGGAATTAGGACAGTTCGGCATACTTTGCTTTTCGACTTTGAAGTCGGAAAATGTGACGCCGGTAATAATCAGGCCTGTTCCGCCTTTTGCTCTCCGGGTATAATAGTCGATACCACGCTGATTGAAACCACCCTCTGAATCAGAAAGACCAAGCGGTCCCATCGGAGCAAGGCAGAATCTGTTTTTCAGTTCGACCTTGCCGATTTTAACCGGTTCAAATAAAATCTCATACTTTTTTTCCAATTCGCTCACCCCGCTGTTAGATTTAATTGGCTGTATATTTGTAATGTTTAGCATTGCTATTTAATTAACAATATACTGCCAATAGTAACTATTGAGTCAAGGGCTACAACGAATTATTATCCCGTCATCTGTGGGACATGGGCGGGACAGAAGGCAGTATTGGCTGGCGTTATCGGACAGGAAACCACAGATCTACAATAGGATGTGTGATGTCCCCGTCGACATCTACCAGCAGTATGTTACCGAAAGGTGCCGCTGAAATATCCAGATTGCGTTTGCGGATATGCTCCATAGTTTTTACAAATACTTTGCCGGGAGAGAAGGCAAAATCAGAATCGGCGATGACAATTGTATGGTAACAGGGCAGTGAAGGCAGAAAAACAACATTTTTATTGTCATAGGGAAGGTTTAACTTTTTTGCTTCTTTAGGTGTTATGGAATAGCCTAATACGGCGGAGGACTGATCGGTTTGATTTTCCCATCCGGTACAAAGGACTGAAAGGCGTGTTGCAGGCATGGCATCTACCCATTTATAAATTTCCTTTTGCTGAGACTTGTCATGTGAAATCCATCCTTGCTGGCCGTAGCTGACAAAAATCAGTTCAGGGTTCTGTGTAAATTCATAATCTTCAATTAATTCGGGAATTCTTTCGCACTCTTCAAGGTAATCACCGATTAATTCGCAAAGATGTTGATAATAAGAAATCATCTGTAGGCACCGCAATCGGCTTTGTCTTACACGTTCGATTACTTTATTGCGGTCTTTTTCCTTGCCGCTGAAGTGTTTGCCTATATCCTTGAGGGAAATTCCCATTGAGTGATATTTAAAATAAGAGAGCAATCTGAAAATATCATTTTCATCATAATAGCGGTATCCATTTTTTTCTCTTTTTGCCTCAATAATCTCTTTTCCCTCAAGAAAATGAAGTGCGCCCGGCGTTATCCCAAGAATTCTCGCTACTTCGCTTACATGATATTTCACTGTAAACACTCCAAAACCCTGTAGCAACTATCAGATTTTCTGATGAAAATTGCATAATTTTTGTATATGTTTTTACTTCTATATAATTATACACAGTTGGGCAATTCGCAGCAAATACGTACCTCAGCAGAAACAAATTATGATTGGGCTTTAATAGTTTAGATAGTAAAATATACTATTAAAGCCAAATCAACAGTTCAGCAAAAAATAGTGCAAAGTTTAAAGCCTCCGCAGATTCAGGCAAGACGCATTTTGCCTGAAAAGCGAAGGCTTTAAACCAGTTCATTTGGGTAAGGTTCAGCTTTATATTGGGAACATCTGCTGATTGGGGCAGCAGAAAGTAAAGCTGGCTAAAGTTATATGACAATTAATACTACACATCTTATGTATCGGCTATTTGGAAAAAATATAGAGGCAAAAGATAAATACACTAAGGACAATAGCAGAAAACATAAGTATTATATTCAGATATTTTTTTACTATAGGCCGCAAAAAAACAATCAAAGTGACAATTAAGCACGGCACTAATCCTATTACTGAATACTGCAATTCGTCACCTTCCATTGTGCATTATCTGTTGCCTTGTTTCTTTAGTTCCTGCTCGAGCCACTGGGATAGGTTCAAGGTTCTTGCCTCTTTGATATCAATTGGGTCAGACAGGTTTTTTGCCATATTCTCATCCGAATCCTGACTGGATAAACTGCTTGAAGGTATCTCTGCACTGTCTGTTTGAATATCGATAGAATCGCGCGTTGTAGTATCACCGTTATTTGCTTGTGCCTTCAGAACTGTAAATGCCATATTGTCATGGTTATCGAAACCATTTGCATTTCCCGCGGCCGATAACTTGGCTTCGAGCCTTGTTACATCGCGTACAAGATTTAAATTGCGAACTTCCAGGTCATTTTTTTCTTTGATAACACTGCGCAGCTTATCCTGTGTTTCCATAAACCGCGATATAAGGGATTGGAACATCGCTTTTTGCTGCTCCAGTTGAGAGAGGTTGTTTCTAATCTCGTTTTCCATTACATTGACCTTTTCACAAAGCTGTTCAATTTGCAGCTTGAGTTGCCGGTTTTCCTGTTCGTTGCGGGAGCATTTCGACTTCAGTTCATTTACTAAAGGATTGTTTTCGCTGTTCTGAACAAGGACGGTTAAAGTTTTTACCTTATCTATCAGTCTTGCATTGACCTTGTCCTGCTCCTCGAGCCGCTTGAGAAGAGCGGCTTTGTCGTCCTCTTCTTTTTTCAAGGCCTTATAGACCATTTCGAGCTTATTAATATAGCTTTTTTCTGACTGGATAAGATAATTGGACTGTTCGCTCTTAATTTTCTTGAGCGATTCTTCAAGCTGCCTATTGCGCTGCAATACTGCTCCCAGCTTTTCTGAGACAGCATTCTTTTCATTGGTAGTGCTTTCCTTGAGAAGCTGATTTTTGTGTTCAGCTTCTTTGAGCTGATTTAGCAAAGCCATGTTTTCTTTTTTAAGCTGTTCCAATTCTCTGTTGTATTCATCCTGCTTCTGCTGGACGTTTTCAAGTTCTCTTATTTTGTTCTTAAGTTCATCATTGATTTTCTTACTGTTTTCCAACTGTGCTGACAAGCTTTCTATTTCGTCCTCCTTCTGCTGCAGCATTTGACGCAGCTTTTGTAGTTCTGCCTCAGCCTCTCTGATCTGGGCATTTTCTGCGCGCAAAGCCTCATTATCGCTTTCCATATTCTTTATCTTGAGATTCATTTCGTCTATGATTTTCGTGTAATGCTGTTCTTTTTCCTGGGACTCTCTCTGAAGATTTGCAAGGCGTTTTTCCGCATCGGACAATTGAGAACGCAAAAGGGCACACTCCTGCGAAAGGTTTCCTTTTTCCGATACTAACTCTCTGATCTGTTGTTCTAGATTTGTCCGCATCTGCTCCAAGAAATCTTTGAGCTCTTTTGCATATTGGACGACGCTGCTTTTGGAGTATCCGCCGAATGTAGCCGGCTTTAGTTTCTCCTTGAGCTCATCTTCAATGCTTCGCTCTGCGACAGTAGGCATTTTCGCAAAAGGTATTTCATTCGATTTGAAATCAGGGAAATCGTTCATACTAACCCTTCCTCTCCGCGGTACCTAAATGTATCGGGTACCCAAGTTGAAATTTTTCGGCTTCGCCCTTTTTTATTTCGATTATATGTTTTGCGCCTTTTACAAAACTTCCGATTCTCCATGGCTTAACGGATTCAGTCTTTAAGACCTTGAAATCATTGTCCAAATAAACAACGTCGATAGGGAAGCGCATAAAACATGTATGAATACAACTGCAGTTTTTTAATAACAGCGCTTCATTCGGCGACATATTCTTTTTAAACATCAGTCCCTTAAATCGTTTCCAAAACGTGTTTGCCACTTTGACCTCGGAAAACAGAAACTCGCCGTTTTGGTAGATAATCATGATTAAAGTCCCCCAAGCGTTTGTAAGATTGTTGGTATTGCAGGGCCTAACAGGATAATGAAGATAACCGGGAAAATGAACAATACGAGTGGTATGAGCAACTTTATTGGTATTTTCATAGCGGCTTCTTCAACCCGCTGTTTATGCGCTGTACGGATCATTTGTGCCTGAGCGGTAAGGACATTCTGCATTGATATTCCTAACTCGTCCGCTTGAACCACTGCGCTTACAAACAGCCGAATTTCTTCGATATTGCATCGTTCGGCGAAACGCTTCAGTGCATCTTTTCTCGGGCGTCCGAGCGCAATTTCCTGCTGAGCGACATATAGTTCATCTATAAGAGGGCCTTCGCTTTTACTAACAACATAGGCAAGGGCCTGATCAAATCCAAGACCCGCAGAAACACTGACGCTTAGAAGGTCTAATACTTCGGGCATCTGTGACTGAAGAGCGTTTTTGCGTTTTGTAATCAAGCTTGTCAGCGAGAATCTGCGTAATGCATAACCTGCGTAAAAACCTCCCAGTGCAAACAGAGCTACAATGAGAGGCGGCTTTTTCAGTAAAATTCCAATATATCCGCAAATGATAGTTAACCCGAGTATGATAAGCACGTTCATTGCAGCGTAGTTCCTTGCCGACATGCGTATACCCGCTTGGGAGAGCTGGTCCGTCAGCCTTTTCAGCGACTTTTTGCTCATAGGCAGAACGCTGCCGATATATCCCAGCAGGCGGTTAAGCATAGGCTTAAGAAAGCGTTCATTGAAGGGAAGATTCATTGCATCCAATTCGTCTTTTGGTTTTTGTCCTAATTCTTTAACGCTTTCGAGACGTTTATTTAGCCTGATTGTCCGCTTGCCTGTATGACTTAAAAGCATAACTACGATGCAAAATACAAGGACAGCGCTGCTGAACGGCAGAATAAATTTCATATCATCACCCTTAGTACTTAATGTCTACCATTTTGCGTATTATAAGGAATCCTACTATTTCAAGCAGCACGCTTATCCCGAGCATTATGTAGCCATATGTAGTTGTAAAAAGCGGCTGCATATATGAAGGATTAATCATAGAAATTGCGGTAAGGAGAATTAACGGAAGCAAACCGATAATTTTTCCTGAAGTTCTGCCTTGGGCTGTAAGGGTTTTCACATTTCTCTTTATTTGAATTCGGTTGCGGATTGTCGCAGATATATTATCAATAATCTCGGCGAGATTGCCGCCGACCTGTCTTTGGATGATGACTGCTGTATTCAAAAGCTCCATATCCTTGCTTTGCATGTGCTCGGCAATCTTGTTGAGGACTTCTTCCAAATTGACTCCCAGTTCAAGTTCCCTCGAAGCCTGCATAAACTCATAGCCCAGCGGCTCAGGCAGGTCTCGTGCGATATTGGCGATTGCCTGCTCGAAGGAGAAGCCCGCCCGCAGGCTGTTGGAAATAATCATCAAAGCGTCTCCGAGCTGTGCGTTAAACTTTTCAATCCTCTTTTTATGGGCGATAGAAACGATAATCGGAGGCAACGCCGCACCTATCACTACGAATATAAGGCACGCAAAGATGTTGCCGCTTATAGCGAAAGCGAGCAGAGCCGGCAGTATTGACGCGCATATCCACATCATCAGGTACTCTTCCGGCTGCAGTTTAATTCCTGCCGTGATCAGGTCAGCCCTAATCTTTTGCGGAACGTGCAGAAAGGAAAACTTTGATTTCTTTACCTTTCTCCGGCGAATACGCGTCTCTTCTTCAGTTCCCACTGTTTTCAAGGCATTGAGTCTTGAATTTAGATTTATACTCCTTCTAAATACACGGCCGAGAATCATCACTGCCAAGCAGTAAGCCAGAACAGAAGCGGATATCGCCAATAATATATTCATTTTGATTCTCCTCACCTGGTAAACCAATCATCACGGATAACTACCCCGTTATTCTTTAATTTGTCAAGTATATGAGGATGGATACCCGTTGCCTCAAATTTACCGTGAATTCTTCCGCTTGAATCGTATCCCTCAGGACGGAAAACAAATATATCCTGAAGGGTGACCGTATCGCCTTCCATACCGACTACTTCAGATATGCTGACGATCTTGCGGCTCCCGTCACGCATACGCGCTTGATGAACAATCAGATCTATCGCGGAGGCTATCTGTTCGCGGATTGCCTTAACCGGAAGATCCATTCCTGCCATCAATACCATTGTTTCGATACGGGAAATGACATCCCGCGGAGAATTGGCGTGTACTGTGGTTAATGAACCGTCGTGGCCGGTATTCATGGCCTGGAGCATGTCCAAAGCCTCACCCGACCTGACCTCGCCAACGATTATCCTGTCCGGTCTCATACGGAGTGAGTTCCTAACAAGATCCCTTATGGTGATTCTTCCTTTGCCCTCAATGTTGGCGGGACGGCTTTCCAGTGTGACTACATGCCGCTGCATGAGCTGAAGTTCAGCGGCGTCCTCAATCGTTATAATGCGCTCGCTCTCCGGTATATAACCTGAGAGAACATTAAGGAGCGTTGTTTTACCGCTGCCAGTACCACCGGAGACTACGATGTTGCATCTGCCCTTTACACATGCCTCCAAAAACAAGGACATACCGGTTGATAACGTATTATAATTAATCAAGTCAGTGATTTGCATAGGTGTTTTTTTGAATTTTCGGATAGTTATGCACGGCCCTTTTACAGATATCGGCGGTATGACCGCGTTGACACGGGAACCGTCTGAAAGGCGGGCGTCAACCATTGGATTTGCCTCGTCACACCGGCGTCCGACAGCGGAGATGATGCGGTTAATGATATTAAGAACATGTTCATCATCTTTGAAAAAGACGCCTGCTGCTTCCAATTTGCCTTTTCTCTCTATATAGACACTTTTAGGTCCGTTGACCATAATTTCAGAGATGTCCGGATCGCGCACCAGCTTCTCAATAGGGCCTAATCCGACGACATCGTCATATATCTCCTGAGCAATCCTGTTTTCCTCAGCCCGGGTCAGAGTGACATTTTGTTTTGCAATGCTTTCCTTTATGACATCCATCATATCCAGAGGCTGATCATCTGGGTTTGCCGACTCAAGGAAACGTGAATTATAGATATCTATTACTTCACGGTGAACAGCCTCTTTTAAATCCGCGTATTTATCAATCAGCGCAGTCTGTGGATTATCAAACGGAGAATCAAAAATAGGGTTTTGACCAAATTTAGTTCTGTCCATCCGTTCTTTGAGAGACAAGACTATTACCGCCTTTCCTTACTTTCTGAACAAGCCTTTTTTTGTGTTGCTGTTGTTTTTCTCAGGTTCGGTACTTTGGTCAAGCTGATTTGCAATCATTGTATAGGCTTTGCTTATTTTGCTGTTCGGAGCATCTAAAACCACCGGTATACCTTGATTAAGGGCGTCGACCATGGTTTTCTGGTCATAAGGTATACTGGCCCATATTGGCATTTCCAATGCGTTTGCGACATTCGCAATGCTTATGTTTCCGGGGTATTGCTTGCCGATAATCAGCTTTATCTTTTTATCATCGACCAGAGATTTCAGTACCGTCAGAGCTTTTTTTGAGTTTCTGAGAGCGGCTATATCCATATCTGTGACAAACAGGATTTCAGAAGCCGCGTCGAAACACGACAGGTTAATGTCGCTGAAAGAGGTGGCAGTATCAACAATTACATAGTCATAATAGGACCTTAATGAGGCTGCAATCCTTTCTGTCTGCATTACTGAAATGCCTTCAGCAAACTCAGGGCTTCTGGGGTTGGATAAGAGGTTGACGCCAGAAGCATGGAGAGAGCAGAATCTCCTGATGGTATCTGCATTCGGATTGCTCTGTTCCTGAAGCAAATCCGAAATGGTATCTTTTGAATCAATGCCCATAAACACATTCAGATCCCCAAACTGAAGGTCATAGTCGAGGAGCATTACTTTCCTTTTTCTTTGGGCAAGCTTAACCGCAAGATTGGCGGCTAAAGCGGTTTTGCCTATACCGCCTTGCGCCCCAAATACGACGATTAGCTTCGACTTCCATGTAGTAGCGGCGGTATTTTCCATAGCAATAATACGGGTCATTTCATTGGAATAAATACCGTGAAGCTGCTCTATCAGGCTTTCACTGTCTATTGAAAGTGGAAGTATGTAATGTACTCCAGTCTGCATGATCTTGCGCAGATTAATTGGGTCGTTTTCGTCGCTTAAAACAACCGGAATGGTCCTCGGCCTTAAAAGGTAAATCTGTTGGCAGGTGCGCAGCGCTTTATTGATATAATCAGTGACGACCACCAGGATAATATCCGGATGCTTTCTGCTGATTTCGTCGAGAACTATATTTTCATCCTTAACATTGCCTACAAGTTCAATCTGATCACTGCTGAGCAATGAATGTATATATCCGCTTGTATCATCGCTTGAGAAAATTAAAACTCTTAGTTTCATTGGTCCTTACCCTTTCATCGCGGAATTCAATTAACCTTTGACAGCCACAGTTCTTGCCTCGACTGTTACTGTCTCGTCGTCCGTCTGGGATCTGAGGGTTAGTTTTATCTTGCCGACTTGCTGGTATAACAGAAGGTCAATTGATTCCTGCGGCGTTACAAGCAGCGTGATATTTTTGCCTCCGGTGTCACTACTCTCATTTTCGCTTTGACTGCTCGAGCTACTGCTGGTTTTGTTGTTCTCCTGATTGTTAAAAGTGTTATTGACGGCGACAACCTGTTTTTTCTGCATGATCATCTGCGCTCGCATTACTGATATACTTGTATTTTCAGCTGAAGAGAGTTTATAGATAGCGATCACATCAACTGTATTTCCGACTTTCAAAAGATTGTCGAGCGCCCCTTGTGCGTCGTTTTCAAAGCTTAAAGTTACTGCACGCATGCCTTTTGGAATTTTTACCGCCAGACCGTATTTCGAATCCTCAGCATTATCAGTGTTGCTTTCTGTTATCTGATCGCCAGATCGGATTTCTTCGGTTGCAATCTTCCCGACAACCTTTGAAACATCTGAAAATGCATCGCTTTTGATGTCTTTGGCGTTTATGTTTTTTGTTTTCAGCATTTCTTTGGTGATTACAGTCATAGGATTTATCTTCTGTACAGCAACTACGACTTTAGTTTGTTTGTTTTCAACGGCTTTCTGTGTGGATTTCTTAGGAATCATGATAGAGAGCACACAAATGAAGGTTAGGGCAGCCGCAATAATGGCTATTATCTGAATTTTTTTCATTAAATCAACCCCAGAAATAGATTTTGTTTATCGGCCTGGACTCCAAACACCGTTACTGTTTTGTTCATAAGCTGAACCGTTGATGGTGACTTTTATCGGCACCTCATTAAGGCCGAATAACCTTAAGGTTGTGCATTTATATGTATCCGTAAATTTCATAACAACCTTACATTCACGGCGTGTCCTTGAATTTTCAACCGTAGTATATTCTGTTTGAATTTGATCATCTCTAAGGCCATTCTTAATACCGTATTCTCTTACGATTTCGTCGAATTTTTGGGCGGGATCGTCTGCTTCCCATATCAACTGAGACTGTTCAAATCTCGCGTCACGCATGATTTGACCTATTTCCATTAGGCGGGCCCGTTTTATCGCGAGGAGTCCTATGTCTGTTGCCATTGCTGCCATACCAACCAAAACGATGAATACGAAAGCAAAGAGTACTGCGATATTCCCGCGTTCTTCGCTAAAATACCTTTTCAATTCGTTGACACCCCTTTTATGACTAACCTGTTTTATACGCTCTTCGTCTGCAGCAACCTTGTTTTATTAACCTTTTTTGTATATACAAGAGCGTCTTTTATAAAAATCTTACCCAAAGGGGTTATTGGGTATATCTTATATTTAAGGTTTGCAGTTAGTTCCATATACCTCCAATAGTTCGTTTTATCTTCATATCTAGAACCCGCCCCCGGATAATGATCTGTTTTTTTATTGCTCCAAAGATGAATTTTCGCGTTGGAGACGGTAAGATTATCTGTAATTATGCCCAAAGCAGAATTTTTTACATTCTTTATAATTAATTTAGCTGCATCGTTCCCATTTATATAACGTTCTTTATCGACTTGATCATTATCTATTGAAAGTTCCCAGCTTGCCTCTCTGTAGCTGTAATCAAAGCATATGTATTGATAGCCAATCCAAGAGAAGTCTATAATTGCAAAAAGTATCATAAGGAAGATTGGCAGTACGAGCGCAAATTCAACCATAGACTGACCGGATTCTTTTCTAAATCTCAGCATGTCATTTCATCCTTCAAACTTCTCAAGTATTATTTATAACCCTCGACCACAATCATCCTCGTATTTTTGGAGGTAAGCGGCACTGATTTTCCAAGGATAAGCTGCCCAACAGGAGTTATAATAGGTACATCATAGTTTAAGGTTACAGTCGCGTCGAAATATTTAAACCAGCAGTTTTTTTCTACAAAACCGAAATAGGATCTGGCATGGTAGATATAATTACGCTGTTTGGTGTTTCCGGCTGTTATGCTTACATGTAATTTTGAAGGGTCAAGGCGGTCATATTCATTTTTTATCGTATTGTTCACTTCCGAAGTCATGGAATCCCTACTGGTAATGCGTCTTACACTTTCGCAGGCCGCACTCTGCAGCAGTATTTTCGCATCTATTATCCTTGAAATATCAACGGCCATACTTACGAGGATCAGAAGCACGCTGAACACAAGTACAAATTCAACCAAAGATTGACCGCTTTCTTCAGCATGAAAGCGTTTCAGCTTGTTACAGCTCAAATGCAACACTCCTTAATGTGATTATGAGGCAAAAGGCCATCACCTTTTGCCTCATAAAGAAACACCTTGCTGATTAAGCCTTTAATCTGTAAAAGATATTTAGTAACATGAGTGCCCATTTGCAAAGTATTACTGATTAAGGCGCAGCAGGGCTTGCTGATCTCAGCGTATTTATTATAATGCGGTATGTATTAGTAATTGACGTTGTCATCTGACTAATTACGATGGTTAGTACTAAGGCAATAATACCTAAAATCAGCCCGTATTCAACCATGCCTTGCCCACTTTCTTCACTGGCAATCCAGCTTACTGTTCTTATCATTGTTATCTTTCAAATCATTACGGGTTTGAGCCTGCTGCGTTTGCTGCGCCGAGTTTATCGACTATGTTCTGGAATGTTTGTTGCAGAGTACCCGACACTGTACCTAATATACCAATTAGAACAACGGCGATCAACGCCAGAATCAGGGCATATTCAACCATGCCCTGTCCACTTTCTTCACTGAGAAACCAATTTGCTAATTTTTCCATTGGATAATCCCTCCATTTGATAAATTATATTAACCATCAAGGTGTTTCCATCGCAAAACTAAAAGAATTATTTGACAAAATATGGAGTATATAAAGCAATTAAAAAACCAGCCATAATATATCCGCACATCGGGAATGTGCTTTTAGGTGTCAGTGTTTTAAGAATCAATCCGCCTATGCAGTAAATTCCTATTGAAACCGCCAGACCTATCAGGAAATAAAACATTCCTGAAAGGCTGACAATAAAAGCAGCAACAGCGGCTAATTTCATGTCTCCGGCTCCAACACCAATGTTCTTGCTGATAAATTTCGTAGCAGCAGCAGCTACAGCAAAGATTGCAAATACGATAAGCAAAGCGATTAATGAGTCAAGCAATCCCTTGAAGTCGGACACAAGTAATCTGTAGATCAATCCTACAGCTAAAAGTGCGAGCACTAACTCGTTAGGAATAATCTGTAACTTATTATCGATAATAGTACCGATAATGGCGGCTGTAGCAAATAAAACATAAAAGATTATTTGAATTGGCGGGACACAGTCAGCACATAACGCAGCAAGCGCGGCGGAAATAACGATGATGATCGCCCTTCCCAGATATGAATAACCATATTTGGGCAAGGGCTTTCCCGTTTTTCCGCATTTGTATATGATTATCTTATCGACAATAAACGGGATAAGAAATCCTATGCCAGCACCTGCCACAGTCGTCACCAAAATTAGTGCTAACTTTTCCAATTGAATTTCACCGCTTCACAAAAAGTGTCTATTGCCTATTTTAATGAATCGAATTTTGTAGTAAATAGACATCCGGTAAAAAGGAAAAAAACCGGAGAAACGGGATAATGATGAAAAAATGTATAAATTTTATCAAAAAAAATTTGGATGAAACTCCGAAAAATGATAATAAAATATAAATTTTGTAGAAAAATTGTCGAAATAGTACATAAGAACATATAATAATATGCTAAAATTCGATAAATATTGGTGGTGCATCATTATGAATATTGCAGTATGTGATGATGATGCGTTAGACAGATCACGTATAGCGGAATTGGCTAACTTTTATGGAAAGGAGGCAATGGTAAATTTCAAAATTGATACATTTGAAAACGGTGAGGATTTGCTTTCTGCCTTTAAAAAGTCCGCTTATGTAATCGTTTTTTTGGATATTTTTCTGGGCAACTCCTCAGGGGTGGAGATCGGCTATAAGATACGAGAACTGAGTCAAGATTGCATTATCATATTTACGACTGTAAGCCCTGATTATATGGCTGAAGGTTTTGATATTGGTGCAGCTCACTACCTTATAAAGCCTATTAACTATGAAGGCGTGCAAAAAGCATTAAACCGTTGCAAATGGTTATTTGAGCATGATGAGAAGTATTTTAAGATAATGATAAACCGCCGTAACAGATACATACGTCTTAATGATGTTCTATACTTTGAGTCGCTGGATGATGTAGTGCTTATTCATACAGTCCATAAAATTCTTAAGGCGAATACGACTTTGGGAAATATAGAAAAGTCGATCGGTGGTGAGCCCTTTCTGAAATGTCACAAAAGCTATATTGTAAATATGAACTATATAAAGAATATTCTCAAAACTGATTTTGAACTTGAAAACGGTGAAAAGATTCCTATTCGAAAAAATGGTCGAAAAGGAGTGATTGAAAAATTTGACGAGTATATTTTTAAATATCTTAGGACAAAAAAATTTGAATAGTTCATTTATATATCCAGATAAAAATGGTATTAATATTGTGCTGTGCCTTATTCTGTCGAGTTTACTGTTTATAAAAAAATTTAGAATTTCGTTTAAAAAGGTCATATTAATTTATGTATTTGCTGTGTCTGCAGAATTTGCTGTCAACCTGTTTTTCAGCGATTTGCCATACTATGTTGAAAACCTAATTGCCTGCGGATTTATCATTATCTATTTTGTTGCCGGTTTACTTATGATAGAAACCGTCTGGTCAAAGCTGCTATATGTTTTTTTAATTACGTTGAATTATAAAGCACTAATAAACGCAGTGAAAAAAATAGTATTTAACTCGGTCCCGGAAGGCCAAATCGGCAATCAAATTGTCATTTCAATTATAGGCTTGTTTTTATCTTTAGCGATTTATATTTTGATTATAAAAAAATTAAAGTTCCAAATAGAGTTTTGGAAATCAGAAATATGTAATATCTCGATGGCCTTATTTTTATTATTTTTTTTATTTTTTTCGTCTGTATCAGGTACCGGTTTCGTAAATCAGGCAGACAGGATAAAATGTGCACTCTTAATTATAATAATCGCCCTAATTCAGGCGGTAGTCTGCTATTTAATTGACAGACTCTTGATAAAAGATAATGAAACAGAGCTGCTAAAACAGCAACTTAGGATGCTTAATGTAAAAATTTCAGAACAAGAGGAGTTATTCAAAGATTTTGAAAATAGTATCAAAGAAATCAAAGAAACCAAACACAATTTAAGGCACCAACTGTTGCTCATCAAGGAATACATAGACACTGACGACAAAGAGCATTTATTAGAGTATTTGGATAAAATCCAATACCCGCTTTCTAAAAATATTGGACCAGCTTTATGTAAAAACCGGACTGCAAATGCTGTTATTTCACATTATGTAAAGATTGCGCAAGAGGAAAGTATTGAAGTGTCTTTGAACCTGCAATTGCCGGAAGTTATGAATATCTGTGATGAAGATTTATGTGTTATTTTCGGAAACTGCCTTGAAAATGCAGTTGAGGCATGCAGACGGATGAAAAGCGGACAGAGATATATACACCTGTCAGCCTTATATAAGGGCAATTTCCTTGCGATAACTTTGGATAACAGCTTTGACGGTAAAATTATAAAAAAAGATAATACCTTTTTCTCCAGAAAACGTGAGCACGAAGAGGGAATAGGGATATCTACTATCCGTTCGGTTGTCAGAAAATATAATGGTATGGCAGAGTTCAAATATAGCCAAAATCAATTTGAAACCTCAATATTTTTGAATTGCCAATCCAATCAACATTCACAGATGACCATTTGCCGCACCCAGAACACCTATTCATAAAGCAGAAAAAAACTAGCGGATACAACGATTATGCCGGCTTTGAATGGATTTGCCAAAAAATTTAATACAAATATGATTTAAGCGAATATAAAAATATGGCCAAAAATTAAAATTTGTTCAGTGCATTGAACAAAATAATATAAAAATCTTTTTCCAAACAAATATATCTGAAATTATTAAATTTTTAATGCTTTTTAAATCCTAACTCAATAAGATTAATAAATACAAAGAAAAAAAGAAACTGCCGCATTTGCGGCAGTCTCTTTTAGCTTATTGTATTTTTCAATCTATCAAATCGAGAACAGCGAGAGGGGAATCAACGATGTAATCCGCACCTGCTTCTTCAAGCTCTTCTTTTGTGCGGAAGCCCCATAGTACACCGCAGGTTTTTACGTTGGCGTTTTTCCCCGTAAATATATCAATATTTGAGTCGCCGATATAAAGTGTTTCGTCTGTATTAACGTTAAGGCTCTTCATGATGAAATTCAAAGCAGTGGGGTCAGGCTTTTTAGGGAACCCGTCCATCTTGCCCTGTATCCACGAAAACTTAAAATCAGAAAAGATTTCACTAATTATAATCTTCACAAAATTATCAGGCTTGTTTGACAAAACTGCAGATAAAATGCCGCGCTTTGAAAGCTCGGATAAAAGTTCCTTGATACCCTCATATGGTGCGGTGTGGTCCGCGTAATGTTCGTTATAGTACCTGTTGAAATCGCTCAGCAAAGCGGATTCCATTTCGGGAGAATAGCTATCGCCGAGAGCGCGTTTTATAAGCATCGGCACCCCGTCGCCTACAAAGTAACGGTACTTTTCGACGGGATAAGGGGAAAAACCGCTTTTTTTAAGCGCATAATTCGTAGCGTCGGCTAAATCGTTCAAAGAATTGATAAGTGTTCCGTCAAGATCAAATACACAAAGTTTTATCATTTTCTTATTTGCTCCTGGTTCCTTGCTCCTTTGAAGATTTGTCGGAGGCAGTGTTTTTGCCTCTTAAGACTTTCTCTTTAATGATGTTCAGCACTTCTGGATATTTTGTTGAGCGCATACTTGGAAATGCCTTGATAATACGTTTCTGAAAGGCATGGTTTTCAGTTTCAAGCTTCCTTATATACGAGCGTATGGACTCGATTGAATTGTATATTGCACGCCCCCTGTCTGTATTAAGCAATTCATGAAGCTTTTCCAAGCGTTCCTTTATATTGAGCGCATTGTAAAAATCGGTATTGTCGAGTTTTTCCTTTATGGCGGAAAACGCACGGCTGAGTGCTTCAAGCCGTAGATTCAGTTTGTATATTGAAGTGACCGTTATAGTGGTGTCCACGATAAAATACATGGCAAGCAGAGCAAATAGCACGTATTTAACACGTTGGGACATCAGGTTTATCAGCCACACGGTAACAGGTTCAATAAAGAATATAAGGGCTACTGAAAGCAACCCAAAAAGAGTTGAATTCAGCAGGCATATCCGCCCCTTATAGTTGAACTTGTTTTTGGAATAGTCCCACCACTTTGCATGGAACAGCTTTTCCAGAATACATGCGGTGATGTATTCGAGTGCTGTTGTAATCACAACTCCAGCGAAAAAGATGAGCAGGGCGTTTTTAGGTAACGGTTTTAATATGTATAGCAATAAAATTGCACCGAACCCATAGACGGGGCAGAACGGGCCGTTCAGAAAACCGCGGTTCACAAACTTTTTGAATATGATGGAACAGTAAATCGTTTCACATACCCAGCCAAGAAAACTATAGATAGTGAAGCTAAGGAATAAATCGCAAAATGCAGCCATTTCATCACCACATAAAAGATATTGGGGCTTTTATATTATTATATACTTATTGTTGATTTTAGGCAATACATTAACAATTTGCAGAATTTCAGCGCATACAAGCAATGTTATATTATATTCCTAAGGACAGTTATATATTATAAAATCGCCTTTTATAAATTTACTGTCTTATTGTCACTGGCAATATATCAAAGGAAGGCAAAAGGAGATGTGAATTACCAGTATTAACTCCTTCCGCCTACCCGAAGCTCTTTTGTATCGTTTTCAAATCACTGAACTGCACAAGGCTGCTGTTATAAGGGCTGATTTTAAAATCGGGAACCAATGTCTCTATCTTTTTTTCAGTGGAAAGGTCAATGAGTGCGTCGGTCCGCTTTATAAGCTCGTTAATGGAAAAATCGGTGGTCACATAATTGAAGATCCCTGCAAAGCCAGAAATGTTGTATCTAAGGTTAAATTCTGTAAGCTTTTCAGCGATGAATTCTTTTGTAAGCTCTGATTGCATTTGGTATCTTTCATAATCGCCGCCATTATACGAAGGATAGGCCAGCAGTGCATATATTTTGGCGCCGTTCAGATATTGGCGCGGCGACTTATATAACTTTATTTCGCTGTTATCAGTTAGTTTAAGTGATATGTTCTGGGGAATTGAATAATAGAGACCGCCTAATTTATCAAAGATTTTAAGGAAATTCTGTTCATCTATATCACAGGTAAAATCAATTTTAACGGAAATGGCAGAAGACAAAGACTTCGCAGCTTCACTCACGCTGTTGTTTTTGACTATGGTACTAAGTGACGTTTTCTCACCGTTTACAGGTATTTCAAGATTCAGCGGAATAGGCATAATGACAGTACGTTTGCTTTTTGCATCAAGACGATAAAGTAGAAGTTCATCTGGTTCACTGTCAAAATCGGGGCGTACCGAAATAATCATCGTGAAGCGGTTTGAGATAGGATAAGATTTTTCGTCCGCCTGAACATTAAGTGCGCCCTTGCCGGGCTCTGAGATGGATGGAAAGGTAAAATGAAGAAAAGCAGCGGCAATCGAACCGAAAATAATAAGGCTGAAAACAAACGTGAAAAAGAACGCTAAAGCTCTATGTTGTTTTTTGGCGTCAGCATAGTTTGCGCGCCTGCTTTTCTTCACTTCACAATCCTCCTTTTTTGGTTTAAGTAAATCCCATTAATCATACTATCTTATACTTATAAGCTTGCCCTAAAATGTCGGTTATTATAATCTTCAATAATAAGTAGGGAATAGGTTTTAAGGGAAAAGTACATTGTAGCCGCCATTAATCTGCAGTAATTTATTAAATAGGCATATATATTGTGATAAACAAAAACACCGCTGACGGACGTAATTTTTTCCGTAGCGGCAGAGATATATATTTCTTAAGATGTATAAAAAAGAAATAAAAAAGCCATCGGCATAAGCCGATGGCTTTTTTCTGGTGGGGGGAGATGGATTCGAACCATCGAAGTCGGACGACAACAGATTTACAGTCTGCCCCCTTTGGCCACTCGGGAATCCCCCCATATTGGAGCTGGTGGACGGACTTGAACCCCCGACCTGCTGATTACAAGTCAGCTGCTCTACCAACTGAGCTACACCAGCGCACCTTTTTTATTATATCATAAAAATAAAGGCTTGTCAATATAAATTTAAACTCATCAGAATAATGGTCGAGGCGACAGGACTCGAACCTGCGGCATCTTGGTCCCAAACCAAGCACTCTACCAAACTGAGCTACGCCTCGTGATTGCCCGATTATTATACAACAAGGCTGGCTGTTTTGTCAACACAAGAAGTGAAAAATATTTTGCATATTATTTTGCTAAAAAAATTTGTTTAAATTGGTCAAAATAATAAAAAAGAATGATAGAAAAAGTCACCAAATTTAGATTTTTTGATTGACAAATCCAAAGAATGGTCTTAATATATTATTAAAATTTAATATTTTGGCAAACTTGTCAAAAGGCAAGGACGCAAAGCTTTAGGGCCTAAGGATATATATTATTATATATCTATGGTTGCCAGCTGCAATTTATTTTCTAAGCAGAGCGTCAAGACGTCTGCTTTTTTTCTGTAGTTTTTTAGGCAAAATAAGCAGAACTTTACAACGAAAAAATTATAATGTGGGCAAAATTTTATAGTATATGAATAATTTCTCATTTTTTTGGTTGATAAGAGGACCACAATAAGATATAATTGGTGTTGTTAGAAATGTTTAGTTATTGTTGTCTAAATTAAAAGAATTTTGTCGCATATGGAATCTTTACTGGGCGAAATTCACTTTTGTAGGTGCTTAACATCTAATTTGACAAAATTATGGGAAAGGATGCTGTTAATATGTCAGGGATAATTGGTAATATAGTGACTGATATTGGCGGCAAATCGCTTGATGCTTTATGGAAAAGGGCAAGTGTCATCAGCAATAACATAGCGAACAACGATACACCCGGTTATAAACAGAAATATGTCGATTTTGAAAGCCAGCTGAGCAATGCGTTGAGTAACAATACACTGAGCGAATCCCAGCTGGATGAAATAAAGCCTGTAATTAAGGAATATGACGGAACATACGGCGCGAATATGAACGGCGTCGACATGGAAACCCAATTAATTGAGCTCACACGAAATCAGCTGCAATACAGCTATATGGAGAGAAGCGTTCATGAAAGCTTATCAATGCTGTTATCTGCAGCCCGCGGAGGTAAGTAATTATGTTTTTGAACAGTCTCAACATATCCGGTTCCGGCCTTACGGCACAGCGGCTTCGCATGGATGTTATTTCACAGAATCTTGCGAATGTGGATACCACAAATGGTCCCAACGGTGAACCCTATAGGAGAAAAACAGTTACGCTCACCGAGCGTACTCAGACAACCTTTAGCGGATATTTGGACAAGCTTGAGGGACAGCCAGGCGGTGTTGAGGTAAGCGAAATCGGTGAAGACCCCACGGATTTCAAATTAAAGTATGACCCCGGAAATCCCGACGCTGACGAGCAGGGATATGTTCATCTTCCTAATGTCGACACCGTCACGGAAATGACCGATTTGATGGAGGCTTCAAAATCATATTCTGCAAATATTATGGCCTTTAACGCCGTAAAGGGTATGGCTGTAACGGCACTTGAAATAGGCAAATAAATAAAAGGAGTCCGTATGTATGGATATTCAGGCATTATCGGGGATTAATTCTGTAACGCCTCAGTTAGTGCAGCAGACAAGTTCAAATAAAGGTAACGACGCAGTTTCAATGTTCAGTTCCATTTATGATCAACTGGTAGATAATGTTAATAAGACAAATGCAGCTTTTGAAGGCGATATAGTAAAAGCTGCCGAGGGCGAACTCGATAACCCTCATCAACTGCTGATTGACAGCGCAAAGGCAAATATATCGCTCCAACTTTTATTGAGTGTGAGAAACACTGCACTCGAGGCGTATAACGACATCATGAAAATGTCAGTGTAATTGAAATCTGATTTTTTGTGGCGAAATTTGGCGGAAATTGTAGAAAAACATTCCGTTATGATGCATAAAAGCCAGACAATACTCAGCTGTGTTGTTCCATAAAGGAGTCAAACAATCGATGGATGAAAAAATTAAGCAGATTGCCCAGAAGATAAGCGATTTTTGGAAAGCACTCGATAAAAAGAAAAAGATAATAATAATCAGCGCTGCCTCTGCTGTGGTAATCATTTTGATTGTGGTTGTAACGGCTCTGAATACAACTAAGTATGAGCTGCTTACCAGTGGCCTCACTGAAAAAGAAGCAAGTCAGGTCTATAATGCTATATCAGCACAGAAAATCCCTGTTAAAATAGAAGGTACAAATATATATGTACAAAAGGGTACTGCGGACAAGATGCGTATGATGCTCGCCGAGCAGGGATTGCCTGAAGGCGACCTTACTTATGACATATATTCAAGCGGTACCAATTTTGCTGAAACAGATAAAGACAAAGAGATAAAGCAGTTGCAGCAGATTCAGAATAGACTTCAGGACACGATTGAAACAATCCCCGGAGTAAAACAGGCAATAGTAAATATTGCAAAAAGCAACGAAGGTACATATGTCCTCGAAACGGATAAAGTGCCGACGACTGCCAGTGTCAAGCTGACTCTTGAAGAGGGAACCACACTTACGAAAAAGCAAATAAACGGCATTGTTCAGCTTGTAAAGAATAGTGTCGCCGGGCTTACAGCGGAAAATATAACTGTTGCTGACAGTGATGGAACACAACTCAATACAGACAACAATGGATTGGATGATACTTCTGAGCAGATGCTTTTAAAGAGCCGCTATGAATCGGCAGTTAAGGACAAACTTTCGCAGATGCTCGAAAAGGTTTTCGGCGACGACAATTTTAATGTTACAGTAAACGCCGACATTGACTTCAGCACAAAGAGCACAGTGACGACAAGTTATACGAGCGGTGTAGTCGCATATACGACAAGAAGCAGTGAAACTACATACAGTGGCAGCAGTCTCGCGACAGGAACTGCCGGAGTATCTGGTGCTCAGCCGGCATACCCGAATGCGGGCGTGTCAGGTGTTTCTCAGTTTAGCAACAAAGCTAACGAAACCTCAAGTATGCTTGTTGGCAGTGTGCAAGAACAGATACAGAAAAAAGGCGGACAATTGTCAAAATTAACAGTTGCCGTTATTCTCAATAGCCGCAACCCTGCGGCAGCCAGTGTTGACACTGAGGAATTACGCCAGCAGATTGCCAATGCAGCTGGTACTACTATAGAAAATGTAAGTGTTGGTCAAATGAGTTTTTCAAGTGCTTCAGTACCGGAAAACGCGGCGCGCGGTTGGCCTTTGCCGCTTAACGCGAATAACTTGCTGCTCTATATCATCATTTTTGGTGTTTTAATCATATTAATCGGTACAACTTTGTTGTTCATTCTGCTTTCAAGACGTAGAAAGCGCCGTGAGGAAGAAGAGCAAGAAGCCTTGGAGCAGGCACAGGCTGAAGCTATGGAGGCTTTGCAAGATGAAAAGACCCAGCCTATTAAGAGTATAGAAGAGACCATTGAAGAGTCTCAAAACAACAGTGTCAAGCGTGAAATCGAGAACTTCACCGATAAAAAGCCTGAACTTGTTGCGCAAATACTCAAGAATTGGCTGAAAGATTAATAGATCATTTAATTTAGAGGTGAACAAGCTTGCCGAAATCTGAACAAAAATTATCAAATAAGACTAAGGCAGCCCTTGTCATCATATCACTTGGCCCAGAAAAGGCGGCAAAGCTGTACCACTACTTAAAAGATGAAGAAGTTGAGCAGCTTACCGTTGAAGTTGCTTCAATACAAAGGGTGGATTCGCAGAAAATAGATGAAGCCCTCAACGAATTTTATGAGCTGTGCATGGCCCAGAACTATATTTCAGAGGGCGGCATTGATTATGCACGTCAGGTTCTTGAAAACGCTTTCGGTACAAAGAAAGCAATGATGCTCATAAGCCGAATTACGGATACACTGCATGCCCATTCCTTTGAATTTTTGAAAAAGGCCGATCCGAAGCACTTGCTTTCTTTCATTCAGTATGAGCATCCCCAGACCATAGCTCTGATATTGCTTTATACGACACCAGAGCAGGCGGCTGCTATCCTTTCCGAGCTTCCGCGCGACAAGCAGATTGATGTTGCGCAGCGCATTGCGACGATGGATAGGACGTCTCCTGAGATAGTCAAAGAAGTCGAGAACATACTCGAAAAGAAACTTTCGTCGGTTGTTACAAGCAATCTGACGGAAATCGGCGGTGTCAAGTCTATTGCAGAAATACTCAACCGCGTCGACCGGTCAACAGAAAAATATATCCTTGATGAACTCAGCAAGACCAATCCTGACCTTGAAGAAGAGATCAAGCGCAGATTGTTCGTATTTGAAGATATTGTTTACCTTGACTCTCGTTCAATTCAGCGTTTCCTGCGGGATATCAATATCAAAGATCTTGTTGTTGCACTCAAAGGTGCAAACAAGGAAGTCACAGATCTTATCATGAGCAATATGACAAAACGTATGCAGGATACCATTAAGGAAGAAATAGAATTCCTCGGACCTGTGCGTTTGAGCGAGGTCGAAGAGGCACAGCAGAAGATTGTGCAGACCATAAGGCGGCTTGAAGAAGCCAATGAAATTGTCATCAATCGCGGCGGAAAGGATGAGATCCTTGTCTGAGGTTATCAAGAGCAGCCGTGTTTTGCTTGACAAGGAGCCGAAAGTTCTAAAGATTGATATTGAGCCGAAGACTAAAGCAGTCCCAAAGCCGGAATCAAATCCAATAGAAGATGAATCAAATCCAATAGAAGATGTTGAAGCAATATTGGAAAAGAACGCTAAAGAAAGCGCAGAAATCGCTTTGCGGAATGCTTTGAGAAAGGCAAAGGAAATAACAGATAGGGCAAATATAGATGCCAATTTGGCCTACAATGATGCATTGAAATCAGGCCGCAGCAGCGGATATGAGGCAGGCTTAAAGGAAGGCCGAGAAGAAGGTGAAAAAACTGCTGAACAAATGGTTGTTTCAGCGGCGCATGATTTTCTCGATACTGTAACGTCTCTGGATGAAAAGTTGTATGAGAAGTTAAGTGCAGACAGAGAAGACTGTATCGATTTTGCATTTAACCTTGCTTCAAAAATCCTGAACGTTGACATTGACCGCAACAAAAGTGAATATAAAGAGCTTTTGTCGGACTTTATGAATATTCAGACGACTCTAATGACATTGAGCGCCGACGGAAAGGATTATTCGTTTGAAACTCTCCGGTCCGATGACATTCTCGAGTCGTCAAGGGATATGGCTCATATTTCGTTAACTAAAAACATCTCAGAAACAAATTCTGATGATATATATAATAAGGAAGAAAATAATTCTCAGACGCCTATATCTGCCGACAATCTAACAGAAAATAACCTCTTGGCAGATGGGCCAGATGAAAGCGGACCGGAAGCCAGTGTTGATGTTACTGAACAGGTAAACGATACTGAAAACGCTTACAAAGAAGCTGATGGAGAACCACACGTTGGATCTCATGAAAATGAAATCCGGTTTGAAGAATCTGAGCCAGAAATGCCAGAGGATAGCTATATAACGGATGAAGATGTTGACGAAGAACAGGATGAACCAGCAGATTATTACCATCCTGAAGAAATGGTTCAAAGTGAAAAATATGTTTTCATCCGTCCATCATTAAAGAGTGTCAAAATTCCCAAAAATGACTCAGACAATGAGAAATTCGCATTCAGCGAGATTAAGTATTTAAGTCAAGAGATATTAAAAGCGGTTGTCAAAAAAGTAAATATAAAGGATCTTTCCGCTGCCCTCAACGGAGCAGATGAAGATATAATCAGTTCCTTGATGAACGCCATGTCAAACAAAAACAGGGAAAAGGTTCTTGATGCTATAAAATATTTAGGACCGATCCCACAGCCTGAAATTGACGCTGCGCGTAAGAGGATTGCTGAAATAGCTTATGAAATGAGTCAAAAAAGGAGCAGGGCTTAATGTCTGAGGTTTCCGAAAATCACAGAATACTGCGCCAGGATAAAAGCGGGGATTACTATTGGGTTAAAACAGGCAAAGCTCAGCACCTTCATAACAAAATGCTTGAAGCTGAGAAAATAATGAAAAACTCGCTAAAACGGAGCCAGGAGATAATCTCCAAGGTCGAAGAAGAGGCAAAGTCGTTAATCAATGATGCAACAAAAAACGGCTTTGATAAAGGTTATAGCGAGGGCTATTCAAAAGGTCTCAGCGAAGGCAAGACTATTCCAGTTGAGAATAAGCGCCCATTAGCGGACGAGCTCAAAAAGCTAAAGGAAAGGCTTCCAGACTGTTATAATGTTGAAATGCCGAAAAATGAGTTGCTGGACAAGGCTTTTGAGCTTACAAAAAAGATAATATCAATAGAACTCAAAACCAATAGCGAGGCGTTTTTTGGACTTTATTATAAAGCCGCGCAGCATTTTAGCAATGTTGACAAGGCGACAATCAAGGCGTCCAGCAGAAATTGTAGGGAGATTGAGAAAAATATAGATAAATACAAAAATGCTATTGATGGATTAAATGAGATTAATACGGTTGAGCTTGATTGCGACGATGATTATTGCGTGCTCGAGACATCCCTCGGAACAATTGAAACAACAGCTTCAGTTCAATTTGAACGCGCAAAAAGTATCATCAATCCAGAATTTTAATAATTGAGAATCTCAGAAAGGAGGATCAACATGGCGATCAGCAGTATGCTCAAAGTGCTTGATAAGGCCGACCTCGCCGTATGCAGCGGCAGTGTCGACAGAGTAACTGGGCTTGCGGTTGAGTCTGTTGGTCCTCCTGTTAATATAGGCGAAGTTTGCAAGATATACCCGGCAAAGGGCAAGAAGCCTGTTAAAGCGGAGGTTGTGGGTTTCCGCGATAAGCATATGCTGCTAATGCCATTTGACACCCTTTCAGGAATCGGGCCGGGGAGCCGGGTTGAATCAACTGGTATGCCCTTCTCAATACCGGTAGGAATGGGGCTCCGCGGACGTATTCTCGACGGACTTGGCACACCGATTGACGGCAAAGGCCCCATTGAGGCGGAAGATTATTATAACATAGACGGTAGATCTTCCAATCCGCTGACAAGGCCGCGTATCAAAGAAAGAATAAATCTTGGAGTTAAGGCAATAGACGGGCTGTTGACCTGCGGCAGGGGACAGAGAATAGGCATATTCGCCGGAAGCGGCGTAGGAAAATCAACATTGCTTGGTATGATTGCCCGAAACGCTTCTGCTGATATAAATGTAATCGGTCTCGTCGGGGAACGCGGACGTGAAGTGCGCGACTTCATTGAACGTGACCTCAAAGAAGAAGGCATGAAGAAATCAGTGATTGTCGTCGCTACTTCAGACAGGCCGGCTATGGCGAGAATCAAATGCGCACTGGTTGCCACGACGATAGCTGAATTTTTCCGTGACAAGGGCATGTCAGTAATGCTGATGATGGATTCACTGACTCGATTCGCAATGGCCCAGCGTGAGGTTGGGTTGGCAACAGGCGAGGCACCTGTTTCACGCGGATACACACCGTCGATATTTGCTTTGATGCCTCAGCTTCTGGAGCGTTCCGGCAACTTTGACAAGGGTTCGATTACTGCAATCTATACAGTGCTTGTCGAGGGCGACGATATGAACGAACCTGTAGCCGATACGGTAAGAGGTATCCTTGATGGTCATATTGTTCTAACCCGTGGGCTTGCTATGAAAAACCATTATCCCGCGATTGACGTTCTGCGGAGTGTAAGCCGTCTTATGTCAGAGGTCGTGCCGCGTGAGCATTTAGAGCTTGCAGGAAAGATGCGCAACCTCATGGCGACATATGAAAACTATGCTGACCTCATCAGTATAGGTGCTTATAAGAATGGCAGCAATCCTGAGGTCGATATGGCGATAAAGTATCATGACAGAATAGAGAATTTCCTAAAACAATGGGTTGACGATAAATTCGACGCAGAGGAAACCTATGAGCTTATGAAAGAAGCGATTGCCTGAATAAGGAGGACAAGGCTTAATGAAGTTTAAATTTAGACTTCAGTCGGTCTTTGACCTGAGGAAACATCTTGAAGACGAACAAAAGGACGCGCTCAACCGCGAAATGCAGATACTTCAGAGGATGACTGAAGAAAAGAAATCCCTCGAGCGTCAATTTGATCTTTGGTCCCAAAAATATCTTGCATTGGCAGGCAAGGGAATGAGGCCAAGTGATGCAGTGATAATAGGAACATATTTGAGCGATATTGAATCAAATATTAAAACTGCGTTGAAAAATATTGAACGCCAAACGGCGAATGTTGAAAGGGAAAGGCTGCTTCTGATAGAGAAGATGAAAGACCGCAAGACTATAGAATCCCTTTATGGAAAACAGCGGCAGCAATTCTTATATGAAGAGAGCAAAAAAGAGGAAAAGGAAATAGAAGATTTGATAACATCAAGGCGATGAGCCATAAATAAAAAGCATTGAAAGGAGGTGAAGGTATGAAGGTAAGTACGGTTGAGATCCCAAAGACAGCAGGAAAAGGCAGTGCAAGCAGCAAAAAGAGTCCGGCTTCAGGCTTCGTCGATATTCTTCAAGATTTTGAGAAAAAAGGCGGAGCGGTACAGCTTCTCGCAGGCATGGGGCTGGGTATGCCGATATCTCAGCAGACAATGGTGCAGAATCAGCAGAATACCCAGCAGAATGGAACCGGTACAGCTCAAATCAATAATGTGTTGCTTATTGAAGAGCTTTCACAGATGTCCCAAAACGGAATCTTTATTACCGAAAATCCTAACAATGCCAGCGGGGCAGATGGCGTATTTGCAAATATGATGCAGGATACTTCGGCGGGAATGGAGCTGCTTCAGCAAGACGGTTTGCAGAATTCGGACCTTTCGGCATACGGTATTCAGCAGCCGTCAGACTTAAGTCAGGTTATTTCCGATGGCCTGCAAAAGGGCGACACCGCAGTGCCGAAATCGCCGATTTCGCTAACGCTAAGTACCAAAACCGGTGCTGAGTCAGCGGTTGCACAGGCAGCGGCTGCAGGAACAGCGACCAGTGTGACAGCGGCTGATACGGCTTCCAATGCAGTTTCCAGCGAATTTTCCCGTACAGTTTCCGCCATGGCCTCTGGTACGGCTTCCGGTACAGCGGCTGCAAAAAATGACGCAACTGTGGCCGTAACTCAAGCCGGAAACACGCAAGCGGCTTCCCCTTCGGTGCAGGCAGCGGGTACGCCTCAGGGCTCATTCGATTCCCAGCTTTATGCAGCGGCTTCTTCCGATCAAGCAGCAAATATCCAAGACGGGCTGAAAACTGCTGACGCTAAAGCGTTCGGGAATGGAAACGATGAGATTAAGACAAATTCCAAAGTTCAGGATATACAGAAGGTCCTTGAGGTAAAGGCAACACAGTCTGGCCAGGATAAGTCCCGACAGGCAGCACTGTCAGCAAAGGATCTTGCTGAAACCGACAGCAGCAGAAAAGGCGACGACACCCTCAATCACAATACGAAAATAAACGATACTTTTGGCATAGCTTTGGCACAACACAACAAAATTGATAGTTCTGACAATGTCGATCAAACATTAAAGGCCGATACGGCACAACAAGTTGCAGATGCTGTTAAACAGGCTTACGATAACGGAAGAAGTGAGTTAAGACTTCACCTTAGCCCGGAAGACCTCGGTGGTATCAATATAAGGATTATTTCTCAGGGCGGGGTGCTCACGCTTCGGATAACGGCCGACAATCAGCATACAGGGCAGCTTTTGGCGTCAGGAATGCATGAGCTTACACAGTCACTGCAGAATCTCGGCATTACTATGAACAAAGCTGAGGTTGCTTATACTGGTTTCGGCGGATTTGATTCGACTGCATCACAGCAACAGAATCAGAACTTTGGTTCACAGAACTATCATCTTCCTAAATGGGTTCCGGCAATGCAGAATTCCAGCGATATAATACAGCCTGCAGTATCGGAACAGACAGATTTGTATGTGACAAAGACTTCGGGGCTTAGTATTCTCGTATAAGCACATGAAGGAGGGGAAATATGGATATCTCAAGCATTACACCGCCGTCAAATGCGACTTATCCAAGCAGCAGTTCAAAGTCAACGAGCGGCAGCAGCCTTGATATGAACGATTTCTTTAAGTTGCTTGCAGCTCAGTTGCAGTATCAGGATCCATTAAGCGCAACCTCAAACGACCAGTATATGGCGGAAATGGCTCAATTCTCAACCCTTCAAGCGATTCAAACCCTGCTCAAGGTCGAAAATTATACAATGGCGACCAGTATTGTAGGGAAGAAAGTCTCTTATGTATCAACACAATCAACTGCGACTGGCTCCTATTCTGTAACTACTAAGGCCGGTACCGTCGATGCCGTTGATTTTTCAGGTGAAACACCGAAGTTCTACGTATCGACAACCGGAGATGACGGAAAGGTAACTTCAAGCTGGATTGATTATTCAGCCATACGGATGGTTTATTCACCCGATGTCGATTTGAATTCAGGCTCGGACACCTGATAAAGGGAGTGTTAAAGTGTCAGATATAAGATTTAATTCTATCCTGACACCTCCGGTTCAATCGTCTGTACGGCAAAATGAGAAGGTTCAGGCGAAAACACCGAAAACATCCTTTTCCGATTATCTTAACCAAGCAATATCGGAAACCTCGGATGTAACCTTTTCAAAACATGCACTTACTCGGCTTGAGTCACGCAACATTGAGCTAAATGACGGCGATCTTAGGAAGCTAACAGACGCTATAAACCAGGCGCAGTCAAAAGGAGTTCAGGATTCACTTATACTGATGAACGGTCTTGCATTCATCGTAAGCATAAAAGACCGTACAGTTGTTACAGCGATGCCACTTGGCGATACTTCTTCAAATATATTTACAAATATTGACGGAACTGTGATTGTATAACCGGTCCTTAAAGAGGAGGTTATCGGGCTTTGACTGGCTGAGAAGTCCGCACACGTCCGTCGATTTAAGGAGGAAAATGCGTTATGATGAGATCACTTATGTCTGCTGTTACAGGCCTTCGCGCTCAGCAGACTGCAATGGATGTTATTGCTAACAACATGGCGAACGTCAATACTGCCGGATTCAGATCAAGCTCAACTCAGTTTGAGGATCTGTATTATCAGACTCTGAACGGCGGTACTGCTGAGACCAACCCGTCTCAGGTCGGTTATGGCGCTCAGGTTTCAGGCATATCAAAGAACATGACAAGCGCCGGTTCCACCACAACCGACAACCCGTGGGACCTTTACATTGACGGCAGCGGCTATTTTGCAGTATCAACAAGCAATGCTGCAGATGCTGTTCCCGCATATTACACACGAGTCGGTAACTTTACTTTTGACACAAATGGATATCTTGTCGATCCCAACGGAAACTTTGTCATGGGTACCGCTGACGGCGGTGCGACTGTAACTCCTCTCTGCCTCATTGGTGCCACTATAAATGGTGTAACGATTGACGCGGATGTTTACAGAGATTTAAGGGATATTACATTCAACAGTGACGGCAGCATTTCCGCAAGCTATAATAGCCATCCGGGCACAATACAGATAGGCGGTAACAATCTTCAGGTGGTGCTTGCCACATTCGTAAATGAAAAAGGCCTTTCTCAGGTAGGAAACAACGATTTCGCTGAGACTGAAAGCTCCGGCAATCCGACATACACCACTGCGCTTGCGGGCAACAATACAAAATTACGCAGCAATGCGCTTGAGATGTCAAATGTCGATATGGCTAAAGAGTTTACAGATATGATCACAACACAGCGTGGCTTCCAGGCAAATTCACGTATCATCACAGTATCAGATACCATGCTTGACGAGCTTATCAACCTCAAGAGATCATAATCTGTTAAGGGGGTGAATTTATGATCAAAGTCACCAAATTAAACGGCGAGCTGTTTTATGTAAATCCATTTGAAATGGAATTTATTGAAGAAACCCCCGACACAGTAATCTCGCTAAAAAGCGGAAAAAAAGTTCTTGTTGCCGAAAAGGCAGAAACGGTAATCGATAGAATCGTAGAGTTCTACAGACTTACCAATTCTATGCCTAAGGTTTCAAGAAGAAAAGACCGCAGACATGAACATGAGAATGACGAAGACGTTTTTAAGGACTAATCCAATTTGGCATAGGAGGCCAACTTAATGTCTTTTATCATGGGGCTCGCATTATGCGCCGCCGCGGTTCTGATAATAGTTATTGGCGGCGGTGATCCGCTAAAACTGGTTGACTATAAGGCCCTGGCATTCGTTCTCATCGGTATTACGGGACTTATTACCATCACGAGCCCCATGAAATCCTTTATCAAACATCTTGAATGCCTAAAACAAACGCTCAAAAAGGGCGAGAGTCCGGACAAGCTTATCGAACAGATCGTATGGCTCGTTCAGACCGCCCGACGTGAAGGTGTTCTTGCACTGGAAAGCTGTGAAGACGAGGTAAAGGATCCAATACTGAAAAAAGGGCTTGTGCTGATAACCGGTTCGGCTGACAGGGAAACGATAGAAAGTATTCTTGAAAGTGACGCCTTATATTACGCCGAAAGAGAGAAGTCCGTTCAAGAATTTATTGAGCGGATTTCCATGATGTCGCCGGGAATAGGAATGATAGGTACTCTTGTTGAAATAGTCCAAATGCTTTATACTTATAAAGGACCTCAAACCCTGGCCCCGGGGATTGCAAAAGCTCTTATTCCGGTTGTTTATTCCGGAATTATCGCATATCTCCTGCTGATGCCCCTTGCTTCTCGTATTAAATCTGGTTCAGAAAGGCGCAAACAGCATAGAGAGCTTGCGATACAAGGTGTTTTAGCAATTCAATCCGGCGAGCCGCCGAGTATTGTTGAACAAAGATTGTCAAGATTTGTCGGCGGTGCCGTAAAAGACAGCGGCAGCGATGCGGCCCAGGAAATGGGCAATTGATTCTTATTGTTTTCCCGCATGATTTATGCCGCTTTCGGCGGGACGGAGGATAATAATGTCAGAAGTTCTAACACAAAATCAGATTGATGATCTGCTGAATTCACTGCGGAGCGGAGATATCGCTTACAGTGAACTTGAGTCTGGCAGCAATGAAAGAAAAGTGCGGCCATATGACTTCAAGATTCCTAAAAAGTTCAACAAGGAACAGCTGAAAACTCTGAGCATTATCTATGAAAACTATGGGCGCGTCTTATCATCGTTTCTTTCGGGAACACTGCGCAGCTATTGTCAAGTTGAAGTTGCGACCATAGAAGAACAAAGGTTTTTTGAATATTCCAACGCACTGCCTGAAAACATCCTCATGGGTGTTATCGAGATGCAGCCGCTGCAGGGTTCATCAATGATCACGATGAGCCAGTCGATAGCGTTTGCAATCGTGGACCGGCTGCTTGGCGGGCAGGGAGAAACTTATGAAGTTGACCGTGATTATACAGATATTGAGGTCACACTGCTTCAGCGGGTTATTCGCGATATGACATTCCTGCTAAAAGACGCGTGGTCCAATGTTTTTGAAATAACACCTAATTTTATGCGACTGGAAAGTAATTCACGGCAAAGCCAGTTAGTTTCACCAAACGAGACGGTAGTAATCATTGTTCTCAAGGTAAATATCAAAGATGTAGAAGGCGATATAAGCTTCTGCATGCCTTATGAGATTCTGGAGCCGGTACTTGAACACTTAAATACAAGATATTGGTTCACGGCGCGCAGATCATCTGAGGAAGAACGGATTTCGAACAAAAAGACATTAATTCAGAAAGTGAACTCCATTCCTCTTGAGCTTAAAGTAGTCCTTGGCAAGAGTCATGTCACGCTTAAAGATATTATGGATCTGCGGATAGGGGACGTCATCGTTTTGGAGCAACTTGTTACAGAAAAAGCGGTTGTAATGTCAAACAAAAATGAATGGTTTCGGGGAACATTGGGAACTCTCAGAAATCATGTAGCAATCAGAATAGACCAAGTACTGCTGGAGGGTGGGGCTTTAAATGGACGAGAATCAAAATGAGAACCTAATTGAATTGTCCCAACAGGACAAGGATATAATCGGTGAGGTCAGCAACATCAGCATGGGTTCTGCAGCAACTGCTCTTTCAAACATTATGGGCAAAAAAGTTGTAATAACCTCGCCGACTGTCGAAATCGGAACAGAAGAATCTATAAATAAAATTGAACGTGTTCCGTCGCTGGGTGTAACAATATCCTATACCGAGGGTGTCGTAGGTAAAGATATATTGATTATCAAGAAAAGCGACGCTCTTGAAATCATCAAGGCCTTGATGGGCGAAGAAATGGTCAGCGATGAATTTGGTGAAATCGAGACCAGCGCCATTGCAGAGGTCATGAACCAGATGATGGGATCAGCTGCCACTGCACTTTCAAACTTTCTTGGCAGAACGGTTAACATATCTCCTCCGACAGCCTTTATGCTGACTGAGGAAAACCGTATGGAAAAGCTCAGCTTTATCTATGAAAATGCCAACAATGTCATAATGGTCCGCTTTCTGTTTAAGGTTGAAGAAATACTTGAAAGCGACCTTTATGTGTTAATGACACGAGAATTTGCCGAGGAGCTTGTCGATGCTATGATTAAGAATCTCGGATTGAATGATGCCGGTGCAGAAAACAACGCTCCGGCGCAGGAAACTTCAGAACCTCAGCAGTCGGCTGTCGATGTTAAGCCGCCTGTTCAGCAAAACGCGCCGCAAAGCCAGACGGCTGAGCAACAGAATACGCCGCAAAGCCAGCCAGCGGCTGCGCAATATGCGCCGCAAGTTCAGCCAGCGGCTGCACAATATGTACCGCAAGGCCAGCCAGCGGCTGCCCCGCAATACATACCACAAAGTCAGCCGGCGGCTTCACAATATCCACCTCAATATTATAATCCTGTATCAGCGCAGGCAGCGGCATCCGCAGCAATGCCAATGACCGCAGCAGCGCCGATGTCACAAGTGAAAACTGTCCGATTTGCAAGCTTTGATTCAGCGCCTCCAGCTGAACCGGCAGACAAATCAAACTTTGAGTTGATCCAAGATGTACCGCTTGAACTGTCGGTTGAAGTAGGAAAGGCTCATAAGCTTGTTAAGGATGTAATTGATTTAACTGTAGGTTCCATTATTGAGCTTGATAAACAAGCCGGTGATCCTGTAGATGTTATAGTTAACGGTCAGCTAATTGCACACGGTGAAGTTGTTGTTATAGATGAAAGCTTTGGCGTGCGCATTACAGAAATAATCGATCCTAAAAACAATGGAAGGTAACAGGGGGTTATTGCCGTGTCTAAAAGAGTGTTAGTAGTAGATGATGCCGCATTCATGAGAATGATGCTTAAGAATATTCTTACAAAAGGCGGTTATGAAGTATGCAGTGAGGCACAGGATGGTGTTCAAGCCGTTGAAAAATTTATTGAAACCAATCCTGACTTGACCATACTGGATATAACGATGCCTAACATGGATGGTATAGAGGCTCTTAGAAGGATTAAAGAAATCAACGCTGGCGCTAAAGTTATCATGTGCTCTGCTATGGGTCAGGAGGCCATGGTTGTCGAAGCGATAAAAACAGGCGCAATGGACTTTATCGTAAAACCTTTCCAGGGTGACAGGCTGCTTGCAGCAATAGCAAGGGTATTGCCTAACTGATAAAAATACATAATGACTGAAAAAAAATCAGCCATGTTGGATAGTTGTGCTCGGAACTTGCTACAAGTTCTGAACGCGTGAATTTGTGTTGAACAATATCGGTCAGATTCAGTCGGATTTTCGCCGCAATTTCTGCCATCGGTATCCGGCCGATGGCAATTATCATAGAGAATAAGCACGGCTTGGCGGCAGCATGGTGAAGCGTAGGAAGGTAGAATTAATGGACTCAAGCATATTTGGCGATCTTTTAAAAATGATCGGAATTCTTTTTGCAATAGCCGTGGTGTTTTTCCTCGCATGGTTTGTGACGAGGGCGGTGGCTATGAGCGGGAGTTTTAGCGGGCGCGGAAAGTATTTTACTGTGCTCGAGAAACTTCCGATTACTAGAGATAGTTACATAATGCTGATAAAAAGCTTCGACAAGTTGCTTTTGGTTGGGGCGACCGCCTCTGGCATGACATTGCTTAAGGAATATGATGCCGACAGCGTAAATCTCGAGGATTTTAAACTTGAAAAGCAAAACTTTTCTGATATTTTTAAGACTGCCATTGAGTCGACCATTCCTAACGGTAAGCTGAAAGAAAGAATAAACAGCTTTTCATTAAAAAAGAAGGACGGTGGCGGCAATGAATAAAAAAACTGCCTCCGCCGAGAAAAAAAGTATTCAAAAGAAAAGGAAAAAGCTGTTTAAACATGGCCGCCTTATTAAATTGTTTGTTTCTATAACCGTTTTTGTTACCATATTTACCATAGGTTTATCAGTTATGGCGGCAGACTCCAGTATTTCGCTGACATTGAATGGCGTGGAAACACCCTCAGGAACAGCGAATACTCTTCAGATTATTTTCCTGCTGACAATACTTTCGCTGGCACCGTCGATACTGATAATGATGACGTCATTCACCCGAATTATTATCGTATTGTCGTTGCTGCGAAATGCTTTGGGGCTTCAGCAGTCACCGCCGAACCAGGTGCTTGTCGGTATAGCGCTTTTCCTGACATTGTTCATAATGATGCCTGTAGGTCAACAGATCAATAAAGAGGCCTACCAGCCCTATATAAATAACGAAATCACGTTTGAGCAGGCGAAAACAAATGCGATAAAGCCGCTTCGCACTTTTATGCTTAAAAATACAGAAAACACAAGCATGAAAGCATTCTTAAAGATGGCAAAAATCGAAAAAGTCGAAACAAATGACGACATCCCAACATATGTACTAATCCCTGCATTTATAATGAGCGAACTCAAGAAAGCATTCATGATGGGCTTTATCATCTACCTGCCATTTTTGGTTATAGATATCATTGTATCGTCGACGCTTATGTCGATGGGTATGATGATGTTGCCGCCGACAATGTTGTCACTTCCGTTGAAGCTTGCGCTTTTTGTAATGGTTGACGGCTGGAGTCTGACAGTTGAGTCGCTCATACGTAGTTTTAAGTAGCAACCTTAGTATACGATTTGCTCTGGCCCTCTGTTTGAAAACTTTGCATGTCAGAATAATATCCTTCTGTATTGCGCGGCCGGTTTAGGATTTAATCGAAATCAGTGCCTTTAACTTTCGGAAGTGCCGTAAGAAATGGAGCTTAATTATGAATTCAGGTCAGGTAATTGACTTACTGCGTCAGGCTTTATATACAGCTACAATGATAACAGCGCCTATATTGATTATCTGCCTTGTTGTGGGCATTGTAATTTCAATCTTTCAGGCGGCCACACAAATTCATGAGCAGTCACTTTCGTTTGTACCTAAAATTGTTATAGTTCTGATATTTATAGTAGTTGCGGGAAACTGGATGGTTACTGTACTTTCCGATTTTGCAAAGCAGATATTCAGTTATATATCAAACCTAAGATAGATATGGGTTTAATGAACGGGTAGGCGGATATGACACTAACATTTCCAGTATTGTTTGGATTGCAATTAAATTTGTTCCTGATGGTTTTTATGCGGATGAACGGTCTGTTCCTTTTTAATCCGATTATGGGCCGTGAAAATGTGCCGGTGCCGATTCGGTTGGGGCTTGGGTTCCTATGTGCTCTGGTCGTGACACCGACGCTCACTGACATAAAAGTCGAGATCAACAACTATGTCCAGCTTATCGTTATGAGTTTGGGCGAGATATTTATTGGCCTTGCAATTGGAGTAGTTGTGGCGCTTATCGTCTATACCGTTCAGGTTGCCGGAGAACTCATCGACGCCCAGATGGGATTGACGCTGGCTCAGATATATGATCCGAGGACTGGCGCCAATATGCCGCTTTTCGGTATATTCTTCAACATAATAATGATTTGCGGATTTTTTATAGGCGGCGCGCATCTGTCGCTTATTTCGTTCATCAGCGATTCTTTCCGCCTTGTAGCTCCGGGAGCAGTAGTACCGACCCAGCAATCCATGCGGTTTATTTTCGCCATGGGCAAGGACTACTTTGAATTCGGCCTGAGGCTTGCGATTCCGGTAGTCGCAGTTGAGGTAATATCCCAGCTTGCCATAGGCATGATTATGAAAGCAGTGCCGTCGGTCAACATTTTTACAATAGGAATGCATCTCACAGCCCTTGTGGGCCTTTTGATATTATTTGTTACAATGACCGCTATTGTTACGGCATGCGGTCAGCTCATCACTTTCTTAATTGAAAAAGCAGCAGAAGTGATAAAACTTATAGCCGCAGGAACTTAGGGGGGACTTTAGTTGGCAGGGCAAAAAACCGAAAAAGCCACCCCGAAACGGCGCCGTGAACAGCGAAAAGAAGGCAATGTGGTTCTGTCCCAGGACATTGTCGGAGCAGGAACACTTATGTGCATATTCGGCATTTTAAAAGTCATGGGTGCTAAGTTCGCTGGTTCAATTGAAAGCGGATTAAACTACTTTTTCAGAACAATGGGGCAGAATTTAAGCGGCAATCATGATATTGAACAAAGATTTGCAATAGCAGGCATAATTGCAGCCGAAGTGCTCATTCCGATTTTTGCAGCCAGTGTTATCGCGGGCGTAGTAATAACTATGGCACAAACAAAGCTGCTGGTTGCCCCAAGGGCCGCCAGAATAAGCTTTTCAAAGATAAATCCAATCAATGGCTTTAAAAATCTGTTTTCTCCGAAATCATTAGCGGAAACCCTGAAGTCGATAATTAAGATCGCCGTAATAGGCGTTTTGATGTTTAATGAAATAAAGTCTTACGTGCCGCAGATGTTGAACATTTACGGCCTTAAAGTGTCTTCATCCCTTTCATGGACTTCAAACCTTGTCCTTACAGTTTGCTTTAAGGCTTCCATTGCCTTTCTCATTATCGGCGTATTCGATTATTTTTTCCAGTGGTGGGACTTTGAACGCCGTATAATGATGAGTAAGGAAGAGGTAAAGGAAGAATTTAAGAACTTGGAAGGAAATCCTGAGACAAAGGCAAGAATCAAGGCAGAACAGCGCAGAATGGCGCAAATGCGGCAAATGCAAGCGGTTCCGTCAGCGGACGTTGTTATAAGAAACCCGACCCATTACGCCGTAGCATTGAAATATGACAGAGAAAAAATGAGAGCACCGGTGGTTGTGGCAAAAGGGCAGAACAACGTAGCGCTGAAGATTGTTGAAATAGCAGTTGCCAGCCGAGTTCATGTCTTGGAAAACCGCCCTCTTGCCCAGGCATTATATAAAGCTGTCGAGGTAGGAGATGAGATACCAGAAGAATTCTATAAAGCTGTAGCTGAGATTCTGGCATACATCTATAGGCTCAAGAGAGCGGGCAGAGGTTAATTACATAAAAAGGATGGTGAATTGCAGTGAAGGCGCTTAACGCCTTAAAGAGCAGTATAATTTCAATTGCCATTGTTCTTATCATACTTATTATAATCACTCCTCTCCAGCCACCACTTCTTGATTTCCTGCTTATGCTCAACCTGTCGCTGTCACTGGTTATACTGCTCATTACTACAAACATCACAACAGCACTGCAATTTTCAATATTTCCGGCGCTTTTGCTCATAACGACATTGTTCCGCCTTTCCCTTGAAATTCAGGCGACGAGACTTATTTTAAGCAACGGCGGAAACGCAGGCGAAGTCATCAAAACCTTTGGTTCTTTCGTTATCCCGAACGGTAACATTGTTATCGGTCTTATCATATTCCTTATTATCGTTGTGGCCCAGTTTATCGTAATCACTAAGGGCGCAGAACGCGTGGCTGAGGTTGCAGCAAGGTTTACGCTCGACGCTATGCCCGGTAAACAGATGGCCATAGATGCGGACCTCAACAGCGGTCTTATAACGGAAGAAGAAGCGAAAAAGCGCAGAAATGATGTTCAGCGCGCGGCTGATTTTTACGGTTCCATGGACGGCGCGTCAAAATTTGTAAAGGGCGACGCCATCCTTGCGATTGTCATCATGATTATAAATATAGCCGGTGGTATTATTTCCGGCGTTATGAACGGCGGAGATATGTCCACAATCATGAGCACATATACGATAGCAACTGTCGGTGAGGGCCTTATGGCTCAGATACCTGCGCTGCTTATCTCAACCGCCACCGGTATTATCGTTACCCGTGCCGCGTCGGAAGACAACATGAGCGTTGAGGTTTCCAAGCAGTTGTTTTCACAGCCGCTTGTCCTGCGTACAGCAGGCATTGTGCTGATTTTAATGACACTGATAAAAGGTTTTCCAAAACTGGTTCTTATCGTTTTGGGTGTCCTATTTATAGTTTTGAGTTTTCTCGTCGACAGAAAGCAAAAGAAAAAGACAAGGCCCTCTCAGCAGGCGGTTCAAAAGCTCAACGCTGCCAACAGCGAATTGGAACGGCTTAAAAATCCTGAAAATGTTTATTCCATGCTTGAAGTCGAAACAATCGAAATGGAGTTCGGTTACAGCCTGATACCGCTTGTTGAGGAATCGCAGGGCGGTACATTTGTCGACAAAGTCGTTCTTTTCAGACGTCAGTTTGCCCTTGAAACGGGTGTTGTTATCCCAAGTGTCCGTATGAGGGATAATATCCAGCTTCCCAACAACAGATATGTTATAAAAATCAAGGGTGAAAAGGTCGCCGAAGGCACCGTCCTTGTCGGCAGTCTGCTCATTATGAACCCTCTTGGCGATGATTTCCTCATCGACGGCATTGATACTATCGAACCGGCATTCGGCCTTAAGGCAAGGTGGATACCTAAGGAAAAGCGCGAAGAGGCCGAAATGGACGGTTATACGGTTGTTGAACCGGCGTCTGTTATGATGACGCATCTGGCTGAAGTGATTCGCCGCCATGCGGAAGAGCTTATCGGCAGGCGTGAGATTAACAATATGCTCGATGTTGCCAAGAAGCATAATCAGGCTCTTGTTGACGAGGTTATACCGGCAAAGATTTCAGTCGGCGAGCTTCAAAAGATTCTGCAGAACCTGCTGCATGAGGATATTCCTATTAGGGATATCGTGACTATCCTTGAGACAATAGCGGATTATGCCCCGAAGATAAAGGATACAGATGTGCTTACAGAATTTGTGCGTCAAAGGCTCAAGCGCACTATTACACACAAGATTGCGCCTGACGGGGAACTGAAAGTGCTTACAATAGATCCTAATCTTGAAAATAAAATTACATCCAGTGTGCGTTCAACGGAACATGGCACCTATCTTGCCATTGACCCAGATACAGCGCAAAAAATTATCGACAACTTAAGCGAACAGGTGAACAAATTCAATCAGGCTGGTTTAACACCGGTTGTTCTGGTTTCACCGGCTGTGAGGATGTATTTTAAGCGGCTGACCGAACAGGCTCTCCCTGATCTATGCGTTGTTTCCTACAATGAGATAGAAAATGACGTCAAAGTAATGGCATTGGGAGCTGTTGCGGCATAACAGCAAAGCTAAATTTCCTTGTGGGGAGGGGTTTCTATGCAGACCCTACTTGACGAAGCGACGGTCGTAAACCTGTGGAAAAGCTATAAGGAAAGCCAGGATATTGAGCTAAGGAACAAAATAGTCATTCTCTACTCTGGGCTCGTCAAATCCATAGCAAGGCGTGCCGCGTCTGTCAGCGGAAACTATGTAGACATCGACGACCTTGTGAGCTTTGGAATGATAGGCCTTATAAAAGCGGTAGAAAAATTTGATCCTGAAAAGGGCGTCACCTTTGAAACTTATGCCACATATCGTGTCAGAGGCGAAATAATCGACTATATGCGGAGAAACGACTGGGTTCCCCGCGGGGTACGCAAAAGAGCTCAAGCTATTGAAAAAGCAGCCGAGGAATTCAAAAGTGAAACAGGTCGTGAGCCAACAGAAGAAGAGCTTTCAATAAAGCTTGGAGTCAAAAAAAGCGACATAGCCCAAGCTATGAGTGAATGTGAGAGAATAAATCTTATTTCATTCGAAGAAGTATTGCAGGACGCTTCAATAAAAGAAAGGAATTTTATTTCGGAGGATACTCCGGAAATGTCCCTTGCAAAAAGTGAACTTATCGAGGTTTTGGCAGAAGCGATAGAAGAATTGCCAGAAAGGGAACGGCTTGTCATAACCCTTTATTATTACGAGGAACTGACGCTTAAAGAGATAAGCTCCATTATGGGGGTCAGCGAATCGCGGGTGTCACAGCTTCACACTCGGGCGGTCAAAAAGTTAAAAGCCGCGCTGTCGAAATATTAAACAAGTTGGTTTTGCGGTGATATTTTAGCAAAATTCGGTTACATTTTGTCGATAAGATGATATAATATAAACAGTATGGAATTGTTGGAGGTGCGCAATGCTCAGGGGAATATATAATGCTGCTGCAGGAATGATTACGCAGTATAAAAAAATTGATATACTGGGCAACAATACGGCAAATGTCAATACTGCCGGTTATAAAGAAAGCAATGTCACCCTTTCCGAATTCGGCCAGGAGCTTGCAAGGCGTACAACTGATAATGTGAATGTCGGTGAATTGTCGCTCTGCGTGACCCTTGACAGGGAAACAACGAATCTCGCACAGGGTGCACTTGAAAATACAGGAATTCCTACGGATTTGGCCGTAGACGGTGACGGATTTTTTGCTATTCAGGCACCGGGCGGCGGAGATGTGAAATACACACGCAGCGGTAATTTTAGCGTTGATGCGCAGGGATTTTTGGCACTGCCAACCGGCGACAGGCTGTTGGGTCAAAACGGACAAGCTATCTATGTCGGCGGCAGCAACTTCACAGTTGATACCGACGGCACAGTCAGGCTCCCGAACGGCCCGGTCGGCAGGATTACTTTATATACATCAGACAATGCGCAGAATATAAACAAGAGAAGAGACGGATTTTTCAATATTGACGGCGCAGTAGTTGCGAACGGCATGATAAGACAGGGCTGGCTTGAGAAGTCCAACACAGATACAATCAACAATATTGTGGAAATGATGGCTGCAACAAGGGCGTTTCAGGGGTGCCAGAAGGCATATCAAATTGATGCCCAGACTCTTGATAAGCTTGTAACGCAGGTAGGTTCATTGAAATGATTGAACACCTTAAATAGGAGTGACTGTGATGATTCAGGCATTTTATAGCGGAACTGCCGGGCTTTCGGCGCACCAGAATTCTCTTGATGTAATCTCCAACAATGTGGCGAATGTAAATACAAATGGATATAAAACAAAAAAGCAGGATTTCGGCAGCCTTTTATATGCGTCTGAGGTAAGGCCAGAAACGCGTAATTCTGATAATCTGATTGCGGGCGCAGGCGCGAGTTTAAACAGTGTAAAAACAGATATGTCCCATGGCAATATTGATATAACCGAGGGCAATACTGATTTTTACATAGAGGGCGATGGATTTTTCGCTGTCCGCGATAATGCCGGCAATACTTATTATACTAAGGACGGCGGTTTTCAAGCCGTCAATACCGGCAACGGAATGATTCTTGGAACACAGGATGGTCTTGCGGTTCTTGACAGATACGGGAATACCATCCCTGTCACTGAAGAAGGGCCTCAAGCGATGCCGGGTGTCTATGCATTTACAAATGCTCCGGGACTTCTTTCCGCAGGGCAAAACCTGTTTATAGCGAACAACGTATCGGGTCCGGCTGTGGCAACTGATGAATTGCCAAGGCAGGGCATTGTGGAGCGTTCAAATGTCAACTTGGCGAATGAGATGGTGAATTTGATAGTATCCCAAAGGGGATACCAGTTAAATGCCAACGTTGTTACAACAGCCGATCAAATTGAACAGATGATAAATGACCTTAACGCATAATAGTTTATAAGGCCGCAGGCTTGTTTGCCGGCGGCCGGAATTGATAGGAATGTTTCAGTGAAAGGCAATATGTGCTTATCTTTAAATTTGATGGCGTCGTTGCCTTTCATTTTTTTATAATCAAAGAACAATTTTTAGTTCAGCACTAAATAAATCTCCATAGCTGACGATATAATTATTGAAATTTTATGCGATGAAAGCGGTGGCAAAATGAAAATAAACGGACTGCAGCCGCAGGAAGTATATAAAACATATGTGAACAATATTTACAAAAGCGGCGCTGAAATAAAAAAGGCAGTTATTTCGGATACCGATAGCCTTACTATATCTCAGCAGAGCTCTGACCTTTACGAAGCACGCAGGCTTGCTGATGAGTCTGGAATTCTCGATGTAAATGAAGAAGGCAGAGAAGAAAGAATTGAAGAGCTGAAAAGCCTTATTGACTCAGGACAGTATAATGTTTCGGCTGAGGACGTGGCAAAAAGCATAGTAAGCGGAAAGATATTCGATAACAGAGCATAAAGGAGGTCTCGCTTTTGGCAGCATGGGAAGGCCAGTTGGCACAGATAATTGAAAAGGAAATTTCGCTGCTTGACGAGATTTATGAGTGCTCAAGAGAAAAGACCAGCATGTTGGCGAAGGGCGATGTTGAAGGAATCAGCAAGATTGTAGACAGAGAACAGACATTGTCTCTTTTAATGCAGACTGCCGAGAAAAAAAGGCTTGCACTGTTGAGAGAAAATAGGGCGGCTGGCAAAACCCTGAGACAAATCTGCAGCGAGGCCGACGGCGAATACAAAGACGTGCTGGAGTCACAGCTTGAAACGCTTACAAAGGCTGTCGAACAGCTTAAGAAATCAAATGATTTAAATAATGAACTAACAAAATCAAGACTTGAGTTTTATGGGAAACTGCGTAGCTTGTATTCACAGTCCGCATACGGCTACACCAAAGAAATAGAGAAAAATTCACCGGAAGGTTCCGGGATAATTGATAGATCTGTATAAAATGCAGCTGATGCTTATCCTATAAATCTTTGACTCAAATATTATAACTTTTGAAATTGGATAAGTATTAGTATTTGGAGGATTTACGATGGCATCAACTTTTGGAGTACTTGAATCTGCACGTTCAGGATTAAACACAGCACAGCTTGGGTTGAATGTGACAAGCCAGAATATAGCGAATGCTGACACAGAAGGATATACCCGGCAGGTGCTTAATATATCGGCAAAATCGCCTGATACCGGTTCTTACAGATATGCTAACCCCAACAGAGTCGGACAGGGTGTCTCTGTTGACAGCGTATATCAGATCCGCAACAATTTTCTTGATGTCCGCTACCGTTATGAAAACTCAGTATACAACCTGTATGAAACAATGAAATCCCTTATGTCGCCGATTGAACAGAAATTCAACGAAATTGGTGATTCCACTACGACGACAAACAAGCTTATCGGACTTTCCGGTATGATTGATAATATCATTACATCGCTGCAAAAAGGGCAGACTTCGCCAACCGATCCTAATATCAGCCAAGACATAATGACTCAGGTAGATCTCCTTGCAAGTACCATTCGCGATGATGCCAATTCGCTGAAAAACGCACTGGAAAGTGCAATGAGAGAATTGTCGATTTATGTCTATGGCGGAATAGGTGACACATCAAAAGGTGATATTACTTCCGGCGGTGTAAACGGGATTATCCTTGATATTCAGACACTGAATCACGAAATAGTAAGCTATGAGGTCACCGGCCAGAAGGCGAACGACCTGCGCGACAAGCGCAATTTATTGCTTGATAAGCTGTCGTCTTATATAAATATAGATACTGTGGAGCTTGAAAACGGTATGGTGACTATCAAGCTTCAGAACGATAGCTCAGGTTATAGTATTATTGATGCAGACAATAACGCGACAACTTTTAATATAGCGACTGATGCAACATCTAATCAACTGGTTTTGCAGTGGGGCGATACTGTAGACGGCGATGGCAATGTTATAGCTTCGTCTCCAGAGGTAACTGCTGTAATTAGTAGCGGAATAGTCAAGGCATATCTAAATGTAATTAATGGTGACGGCACGGGAATCGACGATCTGGCTACAGGAAAATGCGGAAATATAGGAATACCATATTTAATGAAAAAGCTCAATGAATTTGCAGTTGCTTTCCTCAATATTATGAATAACGCGGATAACGTGGTTAATTCCACAGATGTAGCGGGGTATCAGTTCCTGACTTATTCAGGTTATTCGGCAGGCAAGACAACTGCAGATATGCTGAATGACGATGTTGCCTCCACAATTGGCATTTCGGATGAATGGAGAATGGACGGGGAGCTGTTCCTTAAAAACTACACCGGTGCCTCTCCCGCAACATATTATTCAAATTATGAGATTGCATTAAAGAAAACTACAAACACTGTGCCCATACCGGATAGCACAGATCCCACAAAGACATATTCTAATTCGTTCCGTGACTTTGCCGATTCGTTTACCAGCGAAATTGCTGGGTCAGTCAATTCATACAATCTTAAAGCTGAGTCGGCAAAGGTAAACGCTGATAATCTTAATGATCAAAGATTGTCAATCACAAGTGTGTCGATAAATGACGAAGGCGTAAACATTATTAAATACCAGCAGGCATACAGCGCGAATGCGCGTGTAATAACGGTAATCGACGAAATGCTTGATAAGCTGATTAACAGTACCGGCGTAATAGGTCGTTGATTTTGGCACCAAATTTAATTTGTAAACGGGTGGGGTATAAATGCGTATATCTACTTCAATGATGATGAAAAAATATGCGGAAGTCCTCAATAATAAGTATGGCGATATAAATAAATATGCTAATCAGATTTCCACCACCAGAGCCTTCAGTACCGCATCTGAGAACCCAGTTGCCGCTATGCAGACAATAAAGTCCTGCCATGAATATACCGAGAATCAGCAGTATCAAAACAATGTTTCTCAGGCCAAATCATGGATTCAGGCTACCGAGACTACCGTTACTGAGATTAATGATATCTTAAAGGCGGCAAAGGAAAAGGCAACTGAAATGCTGAACGGCACAAACAGCGCCGACGACTATAGAAACTATGCGGTTGCAATGATGAGCTATCGTGATGAGATAGTTTCAACGCTTAATACCTCATTTGGAGGACAGTATATATTCGGTGGCAGCACAAAAGGTCCTGCTCCGTTTAAACTCGACGATGACGGAAACCTTATGTATTATGACTACAATGCACCAACGCCGGGTTATGTCAATATCAATACGCTGACCAAGACTGATGTGGAAAATATGAAGGTAACTTCGCCGATTAACATTGGAATCGGCTTGACCAAAACCGGTAGCACCCTCGATAAGAATTCTTATTTTGAGAGGGCTACCTCAGGCCTTAGCGTTATAATATCTGATTATTCAGGAGCAGGCGAAACCGCCGGAAATATTGTCGACAACCTGACGGCAATCATTAATGCTCTCAACAGCAATAATCCAGACCAGTTAAATAATGCTCTTTCTAATATACAAAATGCTCAGGATGCTGTTTTAAAGGTAAAGGTTGAGCTTGGCGAAAAGACAAATATGCTTAAAGCAGTAGAATCAAGGCTTACCGACAATGAATCAAATATTATTAACAGTCTTGCAAATTCAATGGAAGTTGATGCTGTTGAGGCGATACTCAATTTAAATATCAGCCAGGTAATTTACAAGGAATCAATGTCTGTGGCGTCTTCAATTTTGCAGCAGTCTCTTATTGATTTCCTCGATTAACGAGGTGAAAATTTCATGCTCGTCAATTTGATTAGGATACATTCCATACCTGCAAAAATTGATATATCTTCCGTTTCAGCGAGAATTGGTGCACATTCTGTCCCCTCGAAGCTTGATATAGAAAAAATACCTTCTAAGCTTGAAATTCATCAAAAAAATATTCAGGTTCAGATTGACAGCACCGAGTGCTTTGCAGAGGAAGGGCATAAAACGATATCTATGCTCATCAAGGAAAATGCAGAGGAAGGAATGCAGGCTTTAAGAGACTACGCGCATGAATTTTCCGTTGAAGCGTACATGTATAACCAGGCCGGGAAAGGCGAAGACGTACTTAAAGAGCTTGCGAAGAAATATGTTTCGGGTGAAATCCCCAATGTTGGAATTAAATTTATTCCATCACAAAGGCCAAAAATAAGTTGGATTGAAAACAGTGTTCAAACCTACTGGCAGCCGGCAAAATATATCTGTAATTGGACTATTTCACCTTGGCCTGAAGTATACATGGAAAGGCTCGGAAGCGTTACTATTACAGAGGTTCAGAAGCCGGAGCTTCATATAGAATATTTGGGCAGCCCGGAAGGATATCATATTCTTGACAAACTGGTTTAAGATATCGGCGGCATTTTTAAGATGCCGCTGAATTTGTATCTGATTGTTTTTATAAGGCAGGTGTACCTTTGTGATTATAAAAACAAAGGATTTCGGCAATGTTGAAATATGTGAGGAAGATATTGTAAAGTTCCCGCACGGATTGTATGGTTTTGAAGACAGCAAGGAGTTTGTTGTTCTCTCCGATAACAAAGAAGATAATCCGTTTATGTGGCTGCAAAGCGTAAGAAACATAGAACCGCGATTTGTAGTAATAGACCCTATGAAAATTTTCAAAAATTATTATGTTCCGCCCGAGGCTGCGCGGCCTCTTATTCCCATTGATGACGAAAGAGACTTGCGCTTTCTTGCAATAACGACCGTAACCTCTGGGGCTAAAGAAGTTTATGTTAATCTGAAATGCCCTATAGTTATAAACTCAAGGAAAAATATAGCCGCGCAGGTTATACTGGATATTGATGATTACCCTTTCAGATACTATTTGGTAAAGAGGGAGGGGTAATCAGTGCTTGTTCTAACAAGGCACAGCGGAGAATCATTGATAATAGGAGACAACATAAAGATAACGGTCATTGAAGTGCAGGGTGACAAGGTTAAATTAGGTATAAACGCGCCGAAAGAGATTCCCGTAGTGAGAAAGGAACTGCTTGAGGCTGCCCAGTCCGCAAACGAGGAAGCAGCATCCCCGAATGTCGAGTTGAAGCTTCTAAAAGGTGTATTGAAAGAAAAAAATCCCGAAAAATCGTAAAATTCTTTTTATTTTTATATAAAAACGCTAAAGTATATCGGCATTGAGCCGATAATCATACTGAAAAAAATAAAAAATTGCCTAAAATTCAGGCGGGCGGGGAAAGGATTCTCCGTCAAATATCAAGGAGGAAAAAAGCAATGCGTATTAATCACAACATCAGCGCCCTTAATACTTTGAACAAGTTGGCTGCCAATACTACGGCGACTACAAGCTCACTTGAGAAACTGTCAAGTGGTCTTCGTATCAACAAGGCTGCCGACGACGCTGCAGGTCTTGCTATTTCTGAAAAAATGAAATCACAGATCAGCGGTCTTGACACTGCTTCTGACAACGCTCAGAACGGTATCTCCCTGATCCAGACAGCTGAAGGATCGCTCAGCGAATCACAGGCTATCCTCCAGCGTATGCGTGAGCTCGCTGTCCAGGCGAAGAACGGCACAAACAGCGAGACAGATGCTGCTAAGCTTCAGGATGAGGCTGACGCTCTTGCTCGCGACCTCGATCGTATTTCAAACAACACAAACTTCAACACAAAGACTATCCTCAGCGGTACAACTAACGGTATAAGCCTCTTCTCAGCAAGCGGTATCACACTGCAGATCGGTGCTGACGACGGTCAGACAATGAGCATTTCGCTCAGCGGTGCTGCTTCTGGTATTTCCAACGTCACAGCAGTTGGCCTCGGCGTAGGTTCAGGTTCTGGCGAAGCTGCAAAAGCTATTGCTCTTACCGGAGCCGATTCTCTTGAAAAGATCCAGAATGCTATCGACGCTATTTCTTCTATGCGTTCTAAGCTCGGTGCTTATCAGAACCGTCTGACTCACACAATCAACAACCTGAACACAGAGAGCGAGAACCTGACATCAGCTTCTGCTCTGATCACAGACGTCGATATGGCTGAAGAGATGACAACCTACACCAAGAACAACATCCTCATTCAGTCTGCGGAGGCAATGCTTGCTCAGGCGAATCAGCTGCCGCAGGGTGTGCTGTCACTCCTCAAGTAATCCATTGCGCATTACTACTTTGGGCGGGGCAAAATTGCTCCGCCTTTCTTTTGTTAAAATTTTTTTATTTTTGTGCGATTTATACATGCTTTAATGTAGATATTGCTAAAGTATTGTTGTATAATAATAGCATAAAATATTCCAAGTCGAATCATTTTATATTTTGACTGATTGGGATTGTGGAGAGATAAATGAAGGCACATATAAAAAATCCTTATAACATAAAAATAACCGCCTGTACAATAACGAAAAACGAAGAGAAGACAATAGCGAGAAGTATAAATAGCTATAAGAAATATGTTGACGAAATTATCATTGTAGATACTGGTTCTACTGATAATACGGTTAAGATAGCGAAATCGCTTGGAGCAAAGATAATTAATTTCAAATGGTGTAATGATTTTGCGGCGGCTAAAAATGCAGGGTTAGATGCGGCCACCGGAGATTGGATAATTTTTCTCGACGCGGATGAGTATTTTGCCGATGACACATGCAAGAAGGTAAGAGCGGTAATTGCCGAAGCAATAAGGAAAAATAAAAACGCCGTAGGGTGCCGGATGGAAAACTACGATCAGGACACCGGCGTCAATCTTGTTGAGGGATTCAGCGTCAGGATTTTTGAAAAAGGGACGCGCTATAGATACCCTGTCCATGAGGAGATTTACAATCCCAAAGGCGTTAATGTTCTAACGGTAGGTAAATCATATTTTTACTTAAAACACAGCGGATATTCAAGCAAAATCATAGCGAAAAAATGCAAACGGAACCTCGACATAATGCTGAAAGAATTAGATGAACTTTCAGATGAGCGTCGCAGGATTATATATTATTCATATATCAGCGATTCCTACTTTGGGATAAACAAATTAAATGAAGCAATAAAATATGCAAAGATGTATCTTGAGGGATCTAAAGAGAAGAATATTAGGATACTGGGCTGTGAATTAAGGCCGTATATGAATATAATCCAGGGAATGGAGACATTGAAAGAAGATCCCGAAAAGATTGTCCCATACGCGACGGAATTCCTTGAAACATTTCCGGATTCTCCCGAAGCTCATTTTGAAGCCGGGCGTAGCTATAGGCGCATGTTTATGTTCAATGCTGCCCTTGACGAATTAAATAAGGCAGTTGAGATGGCTAAAAACTACAGCGGGGTATATGTTGATACCGTTGACGCAAAGAAGGCTTCGGTTTACAATGAGTGCGGGATGTGCTGCGAGGCACTGCACAATCCTGTCAAAGCGATGGACTATTACTATAAGGCATATAACGAGGGCAATGATTATCAGTCGGCACTTTTCAACCTAATAAGGCTTGTACGCAATATGCCGGCCGAGGAAGTCGATTCCTTCATTAGATCGCTTTATGCCGGAGTCTCACAAAAAAAGCATTTAGCGGTGCTCGCTGCTTTGATGACCCATTATATGGTGCCTCAGATTATTGAATGTTACGCAGCGTACCGGATGGATAAAAAGGACGATCCCATCAATGGAGAGGTAACTGCCTTTGTTATGGCGGGCAAAGGCAATTTTAAATCTGCTGCAGAGATGTTTTTGCTAAGCTACAAGGTGTCAAAGAGTAAAAATACGCTTGCAAGATGTTTGATTTGCGCGGTGCTGTCAAATGACAGCGAAGCAATTGAAGAGATCCGTAAGGATTGCAGCAAACCACGTCTTTTTATGTTCGGCTTGGCAGATAAGAAACCGCAGCTTAAAAATAAAGATTTGTATGACATTGCAACATTGCTGGCGGAGTGCAGAAATATGGGACAGGCCGATTTCGCTATGCAAAGGCTTGAAGCAATGGCAGAGCAGCTCAGCGGTAAAGAGCTATTGAGGCTGTCCCGTTTCCTTGCCGATACATTTTTCTTTGAAGCAGCGCTCTATGCAGCAAGGTATGCCGATCTTTCAGCTAAAGCAATATTCATGCAAGGCTATTGCTTATATAATCTGCATAGGTACAACGAGGCCATTGACCTGCTGCTTTTGGCACGTCATCTGCATTTGGAGCCTTCCTATATTAATGATATTTATAACCGCATCAAAGCTATTAAGGAAAGTGCTCCTGTGGATAAGCCAAATGATTTAAGTGCACTTAAAACCCTTATCACTCAGGAGATTGAATCCGGTAACATAGAGAAAGCTGTAATGGATATTGAAGAATACAAAGAGCTTGCCGAACCGGATGCTGACATCTATGCCGCTGAGGCATCAGCTATGTATTATATATGTGAATATAAGAGGGCGGCTGTTGCCGTCCAGTGCGGGCTTTTGAAAGATGATAAAAATGTTGACCTGCTCTATAACGCAGGATGTATATTTGAGAAGCTGGGCAATAAAAAGCGGGCCACCTCTATGTATAAAAAAGCGCTTAAATATTGCACTGACGCAGAACTTACGACCGAGATTGAACAAATGATAAAAGCACTTTAATATAACATTAATATACATTATTTCATTGTTGCGATTTGATGGTTTCAAGGAGGCATAAAAATGAGTGACAATAACGGCAGAGATCAAATGCTGGATATGTTCATTTTCGAGTCAAATCAACTTATTGAGCAGCTTGAAGAGATTATGCTTGATACTGAAAAAGAAGGCGAATTGAACTCCGAAAACATCAATGAAATTTTCAGGATCATGCATACAATCAAAGGTTCATCAGCGATGATGACCTATAACAACATATCAAAGCTTGCCCACTCTGTTGAAGATCTTTTCTATTATATCAGAGAGAACCATCCCGATAATATTGATATCTCAGAAATATGTGACTTAGTGCTCGCAGCCTCCGATTTTATTAAACAGGAAGTATCAAAGGTAGACGAAGGCAAGGAGTCAGACGGAGATGAAAAGGAGATTGAAGCGAGAATTAAGCAGTACCTCGCTAAGATTTCCGGCTCTGAAGAAGTGAAGAGGGATGCCGCCCCAGCAGCCGCTGCAAAGGCCGAGGAGAAAAAGCCTGAGCCTCAGCCAGAAGAAGAGGCAAAAAATTCCGAGGTTCCACCTGATGATTTTAGATATATAGCTAAGATCTATTTTGATGAGGGCGGACAGATGGAAAACGTACGTGCGTATACAATTTCCCGGAACCTCATGGAATTCACTCACGAAATGTATACATATCCTAAGGATTTGCTGAACACTCCGCCTGAAATCGTGCTTGAAAACGGATTCATGATCTTCTTTGCCACCAATCTTGAAGAAAAACAGCTTCGCCCGATTTTTGAAGAAGCGCTTTTCTTAAAGTCATATGAAATATCAAGGGTCGAAAGCTATGAATCCGAGCTGCAAAAATATAATTTGACATCGGCTGACTCAACAAAAATCAAAGATACCGATTCGCAAAAGGCTAAAACGACGACGACTACGCCTGCAAAGGTGCCGGAAAACAATTCTGCGAAAAATAACGCTGGCGGAAAAGATAGCTCTGCACCTAAGAACAACAAGATGAGCCTTATCAGCGTTAATGTCAATAAATTGGACAGCCTTATGAACCTTGTCGGTGAAATTGTCATTTCTGAGTCAATGGTAACGAGAAATCCAGATCTTAAGGGCTTGCAGCTTGACAACTTCAATAAGGCGGCAAGGCAGCTGCGGAAACTAACGGATGAACTTCAGGATATCGTCATGTCAATCCGTATGATACCGATAGCTGGTACTTTCCAGAAGATGCAGCGCATCGTCCGCGATATGAGTCGAAAGCTCAATAAAGATGTCGAGTTTGTCACTGTCGGTGAAGACACAGAAGTTGATAAAAATATCATCGACCATCTGTCCGATCCGCTCATGCACCTTATCCGCAATGCTATGGACCACGGCGTGGAGTCAGAAGAGGAAAGAATCAAAAAGGGCAAGGCGCCAAAAGCCCGCATTACGCTTACCGCTCATAATACAGGCGGAGATATAATGATTTCGGTATCGGATGACGGTCAGGGAATAAATAAGGAGAAAATTTTGAAGAAAGCCAGAGAACAAGGGCTTTTGACTAAGCCAGAAAATGAATATACTGAGAAGGAAATATTCAATTTGCTCCTTCTCCCTGGCTTCTCAACAAAAGACAAGGTTACCGAGTATTCCGGCCGCGGCGTCGGCATGGACGTTGTAAAGCAGAATATAGAGGAAGTCGGCGGTTCAATCTCCATTAAGAGTGTTGAGGGCGAAGGTACAACAATGACCATTATCATACCGCTGACCCTTGCCATAGCGGACGCAATGGAGCTTTCTGTCGGCAACAATATCTATACGCTGCCAACAGTCGCGATAAAAGAATCCTTCAGAGCTAAGGAAGAGGATATAATCTACGATAACGACGGCCACGAGATGATTATGGTAAGAGGGAATGTATACCCGATTATCAGGCTCTATGACCTCTTTAAAGTCGATACTGATATCAAAAAGCTCGAAGATGGCATTTTGATAATGATTGAGGGCGACAATAAGACCGCATGTATCTTTGCGGATAAACTAATCGGTGAGCAGCAGGTTGTTGTTAAGCCGCTGCCGAAATATCTTGCACGTTATTCCATAAAAGAATTGGGCATTGAGGGTTGCACAATTCTTGGTGACGGCAGTATCAGCTTGATTTTGAGTGCGAAAAACATAATCAACCGCATAATTTAAACCAAAGGAGTGGACTTAAATGGCTGAGGCAGTATCAAAACAGCTTGTTGTTCAGGAAGAAGACACTCAGCACGGCAAGTTTTTAACATTTCAGTTGGGCAATGAAGTATATGGTATAGAGATAAGATATGTTACCGAAATTATTGGAATCCAACAGATTACATATGTGCCGGAAGTTCCGAAATATGTTAAGGGTATTATTAATTTAAGAGGCAAGGTAATTCCGGTTATCGACGTGAGACTTAAATTCGGAAAGCCTCCGGTAGATTATGATGACCGCACATGCATAATAGTTATCGATATCAACGATACTCAGATTGGGTTGATCGTTGACTGTGTCTCAGAAGTGTTAAATATAAGCGATGATAATATAGTGCCGCCTCCAAGCTATAAGACAGGTTTTCAAAATAAGTACATCAAAGGTATCGGAAAGGTCGGCAATGCAGTTAAGCTTCTGCTCGACTGTGAAAAAATTATATCCGAAAATGATGATACCGAAGCGGTTGAAAAGCTGGATAATTAAATTGTGTTAGGTTGACCGGAATCGACAACTGCCGTTCGGAAAAGCATGGACTTTTCTGAACGGCAGCCTTATATGCAAAGAGCGGTTGTGTAGATAACGGTTGGAGTATTTTCAAAGAAACAAAAAAACAGCCCATGAAGCAATGATATGATCCTCCTAAAGTAGACCATGGAAATATCCAAAACTACTTTAGGAGGATTTTTTATGGGTAAATCACCGCATAGTGCCGAATGGAAGTTAAGGATTATAAATGAATATCTATCAGGGC
>NZ_JBAIZF010000016.1:0-108628 GCF_036762875.1 [Clostridium] cellulosi
CTTATTCATAGCGAATAGGAAACCTCCTTGCTTTGTTGGTGGGTTGCAGCTCAACTATAGCACAGGCTTTTCCTATTCGCTATCTTTTTTTATCCGCTAGTGTAACACATCTATTGTAATCCTACAGGAAATTGTAGTTTAATATGAAAAATAATGTTGAATTAGATAATTTAAAGAGTTATAATTGGTTGAAATAGGGGGTACATATATGACTCTGATTAAATGTCCTGAGTGTCAAAAGGAAATCTCTGATACTGCAAAAATATGTGTTCATTGCGGATTTAAAATTAAAAAAAGAAAAGCAAAAAGAAGACTGTAACAACATTGTCTTGCATTTTAGGTGGACTTTGCCTCATCGTACTTATAGGTTTTGGATTGGTATATTCTTATGATAGTTGCCAATTAAGCAAGGCGAGAGAATATTATGATAATGGTAAATATAGCCTTGCATTAAGCGAATGTAATAAATGTTTTTTCAAAACTAAAAAGATTAATCAAATGATTTCCGAAAGTCAGAATAAGATAAATGAGATAAAACGAGAAAATGAAGCGATTGATAAGGTAAAAGATTTTATAGCTTATATGGATAATCTTGAAGCTAAAAAAACGCGAGATGGAATTAAAGTAAATTTGGATGATATGATTTTTATTGTGAAGGATTTAAAGAAAAAGATTAAAGATTTTGAAAGTATAGACGCACCAGAAAATAGTGCTATCAGTTATTATTTGAAAGGAATAAAAAATTCAACGAGTTATAAAAATATGAAATTACAAATTAGTAATGAACTATTTGAGGATAAAGCTAAAAACTTTGTATTAAGTGCGTATGGTTCACTATCAACAGAAAGTATTATAACAGTTGGTAACGCTAGAATTGCGATTAATAATGAAGTTAGAGAATTGGATTCAAAAGCCATTCCACCAAAATTAAGTTATTGAAATGTTGTACAATTATGTTGTATCGCGCTACCAGAGTACAACGGTCGACACTGGATTGACAATGAAACGCCTGAGGAAATGACAAAAAAACGATCGATGGGCGGAAGAACGCATAAGAAAGGTACTTAAGAGAAAGTGAAAAAAGAATAAGTAACTTCTTACTCAAGAAAGCCGTTGTCCATCTGGACGACGGCTTTCAGCTTTAATACCACTAAAATTACTGCATTAGAACAATACAATACAAGGTGTTGTTATTATTCGAGATATGAAATATAATATATTCGAGTATAAAATGGGAGAAAATATATGAGTTATCTTTCAGATATAGAAACTGCAAATAAATCGAACATTTCACAGAGACGCCTTACTACTTCATGTTCTGAGTATAGAGTGCCTGGTGAAACTATGAATGGTAATGTGTGGTTCGCCCCGAGCAATTCAGAAGAACGTGCCAATGGAAAATATATTGACGCTTCAGAACGTGATAAGCGTGCCTTGAAGCCTTTTGTTAAATGGGCTGGCGGTAAGGGACAATTGCTTGAAGAAATAAGAAAAAAATATCCTCGTGAATTAGGGAAAAGTATAAATAAGTACGCTGAACCTTTTGTAGGCGGTGGTGCAGTTTTATTTGATATTCTTTCAAATTATAAATTGAAAGAAGTATATATTAGCGATATTAATGCTGAATTAATCAATGCCTATAAAGTTATTAGGGATAATGTATCAGAACTTGTGAAACAATTGGAAATCTTGCAGGAAGAATATATCCCTATGGATACTGATGAAAGAAAGCATTATTATTATCAAAAACGCGATCGTTATAATGATATGAAAATCAACGGCGGTAACAATGTTGAAAAGGCTGCGCTTTTTATTTTTCTTAACAAAACTTGCTTCAATGGGTTGTACCGCGTTAATCGTAAAGGGCAGTTTAATGTTCCTATAGGTGCGTACAAAAAGCCATTAATCTGTGATAAAAAAAATCTTGTTGATGTATCTGCAGCATTACAAAATGTTGAGATTGTCTGTGGAGATTTTAAAGAGTCTTATGATTTTATAGATAGCAATACTTTTGTGTATTTTGACCCCCCATATCGTCCTTTAAATGAAACTTCAAACTTTACATCTTATACAGAAAACAATTTCGATGATAAAGCGCAGATCGAACTTGCAGAATATGTAGATAAATTGGACAATATCGGTGCAAAGGTCATCGTAAGCAATTCTGATCCTAAAAATTGGGATAGCAATGACAACTTTTTTGAAAAACTATATCAAAAGCATAAAATAGTTCGCGTACAGGCTTCAAGAATGATAAACTGTAATGCATCTTTACGTGGTAAAATTAGCGAATTATTGATAACCAACTATTGAGGTGACATAAATTGAAAAGAAACTTTAATGAGTGGTTAGAAACATTTAGGGAAAGTATCTCAGATTACGGGTATTATGTAGATTTTGAAAAGATATATCGCAATGTTTCATCAATAAAAGTTGAGCTCAATATTCTTAATTCCCTTATCGGTTCAAAAAACATCGAAAATGACTTTGAAGAATTGCTCAAAAGGTATCCAGAAATATTAAAATGCATTCCTCTGTTGTTAGCAGTAAGAGAACATGAGATTCATGCGGTTGATTGTGATGGAGAATTTACATACTCTTTCAATAAGCTTAATTATTCGATAGAGCAATATAAAATTTTCATGAGAAAAACAGGGCTATTTGATCTTATTCAGAATCACATAGTTTCAGATCTTGTTGACTATGCTACGGGTGTGGAAACAGGGCTTGATTCTAATGGCCGGAAAAATCGCGGCGGTCACCTTATGGAAAATTTAGTGGAAAGTTATATCAAAAAAGCAGGTTTTATAAAGAATGTAAATTATTTTAAAGAAGAATGCATTAGTAGTATTGAAAAGCGCTATAATATTGATTTATCTGCAATATCAAATCAGGGTAAGGCCGAAAAAAGATTTGATTATGTAGTAAAAACTGATAATATGATATATGCAATAGAAACCAATTTTTATTCTGCTGGTGGCTCAAAGTTAAACGAGACAGCACGAAGTTACAAAACATTAGCATTGGAAGCAGAATCTATAGAAGGTTTTACTTTTGTATGGTTCACTGATGGTATAGGATGGAAAAGTGCACGTAATAACCTTGAAGAAACCTTTGATGTAATGGAGCACATTTATAATATTAAAGATCTTGAAAACGGAATAATTGATAAGGTATTTATATGAAAAGAATTGTAAAATGGGAACCTGATAATTTCGAACTTGAAATGAATACAGTTTGGAGTTTTCCAGAGAGAGGAAATTGGGCTACACATGATGCTAAATATCGCGGCAATTGGTCGCCGTATATCCCGCGAAATTTATTGCTGAGATATTCTTCAAAGGGAGATCTGGTTCTTGATCAATTTGTTGGCGGTGGTACAACTCTTGTCGAAGCAAAATTATTAGGGCGAAATATAATAGGTGTTGATGTAAACCCAAGAGCATTGGAACGCTGCCAAGAGAAAATTGATTTTGATTATGATAATGCAGGAGAGGTTTATTTATATAATGGCGATGCTCGAAATCTATATTTTATTAAAAACGAAAGTATTGATTTCATTTGTACACATCCGCCGTATGCCAATATTATTAGGTACAGCGAAGATATAGAAGCTGATCTATCTCATCTTAACGTAAAAGATTTTTTGGTTGAGATGCACAAGGTAGCTTCTGAAAGTTTTAGAGTTCTAAAAAAGAACAAGTTCTGTGCAATTCTTATGGGTGATACAAGGAAAAGGGGCCATGTAATCCCCATGAGTTTTGAGGTTATGAAAATTTTTGAATCAGCAGGGTTTAAACTAAAGGAGATTATTATAAAAGAACAGCATAATTGTAAAGCAACAGGATATTGGAAAACAAATAGTATCAAATACAACTTTTTATTATTAGCACATGAATATTTGTTTGTGTTTAAAAAATAAATTTTCTCCCCGAAAACCTTTGCCAAGGTTTTCGGGGCTTTTTATCACTATGACACTATTTTCAGCAAACATTTGTTGACAACCTTGCCCCTTTAAGTTACGATAATCTTAATAGGTTAATTCTTCTTGAAATTTCTGGCGGCAGCGTTGATGACGGATATTTTGAATTAAACAAGGATGAGTATTGTATGAAATATCAGATTACAGTCAGCAACGGTGATTTTAAGAAAACCGTTATGGCAAAACGCGGCGAAACACTGCTGAATGTACTACAAGAAAACAACCTAATAGGCGATTTTCCCTGTGCCGGGAATGGCACCTGCGGGAAATGCAGGGTCAAGGTAGTTTCCGGCGTTGCGGAGGTTACTGATGAAGACAGAACACATTTAACCCATAGGGAAATTGAAGAAGGTTACAGGCTTTCTTGCCGATTAAAAATCACTTCGCCTATAGAAATATCCGTATCAAATGTGCCGCAGGATTATTTAATTTTAACGCAGGGGAAAAAGAAAAAAATCAAGATAGCTTCCCCCGTTAGAAAGTGCCATATCGTATTGAAGAAAGATGATTTTAATGATGGAAGGTCAGACTTAAAACGCGTCTCGGACTCAATGGGCATCAATAGAATAACAGCGAATCCTGCTGTTCTTAGGGATTTGAATAAGAAAATAAAACTTTCCGGATGTGATTTTACTGTTACGACGTATAATAACACGCTTATTGATGTTGAGAGCGGTGATACGACTTCCAGTAAATTCGGAATTGCGGTTGATATCGGAACAACAACTGTTGTAAGTTTCCTTATAGATTTATCATCGGGCAAAATCATTGATAAAGAAGCGGAAACCAACAGCCAGCGGCGCTACGGTGCAGATGTAATCTCACGCATTGATTTTACTGATAAAAATTCGGACGGCACGCAGATACTTTCAAACCTGATTAAAAATCAAATAAACGGTATGGTCGACAGCATGTGCACCAGAAGCGGCGTAAAAAGGCATAATATATATGAAATGACTGTGACGGGGAACACAATAATGCTTCATTTCTTTTTAGGGCTGCCCACAAAAAGCATAGCCGTCGCGCCATTTACTCCAATAATTACTGAAGCCGCTGAATTTCGCGCGGAAGAAGTAGGCATAAAAATAAACGGCATAGTCAGCGTAATGCCTGGAATCGCAAGCTATGTCGGGGGCGACATCACTGCAGGGATACTTGCCTGCGGAATGATGGAATCAAATAAATATTCGCTTTTGATAGACCTTGGTACAAACGGCGAAATAGCACTTGGAAGTTCACAGGGAGTAACCTCTTGCGCTGTTGCCGCGGGGCCTGCTTTCGAGGGCGGGAATATAAAATGCGGGGTAGGCGGTGTAAAAGGCGCTATTTACAGCGTTGACCTTGATAAACCTGATATCTGCAAGACCATAGGTGACGAACAAGCCTGCGGCATATGCGGTTCAGGCGTGATTGATGCGGTTTCGGAACTGCTAAAACACGATATAATTGACCATACTGGCCGTTTTGCGGATAAGGAAGAGATAAGCAATGTTGACCTGCGCGACAGACTTATTGAAGACAACGACGGGCGACAGTTTATATTGGCTGAAAAATCGCAGCAGGGTCATCCTATTGCAATTACTCAAAAAGATATAAGGGAAGTACAGCTTGCAAAAGCAGCTGTGGCGGCAGGCATACAAGTATTATTAAAAGAAAGCGGTGTTTCTTGCGAAGACATAGAAAAAGTATATGTCGCCGGAGGATTTGGCAGCTATATGAATATAGAAAGCGCCCTTAATATAGGGCTTATCCCGTCGGAGTTAAAGGATAAGATTAGTTTTGTGGGCAATACGGCCGGAATGGGCGCGGTACTCTACCTGCTTTCAAAAAGATATCGTGAAAAGGCGGAGACAATAACACGCCGCGCGGCATATATCGAACTGTCAAACAAACCGGAGTTCCAGAACTTTTATATTGAAAATATGACTTTTGAATGATGTGTGTGTTGCCATGAAACGGCACCCAAAGTGGGAAGGTATATATGAAAACGTTTACATATGCTTTGGCGGAATGGCAAGAGGCGCTGAAAATCCATCCCATTATGTTTTAAGAAAACCTCTGTAAGTGCTTGTAACGAGGCTATCAGCATTTACAGAGGTTTTGCAGTTTGAAGTGGCGCGCTCTTTAAGGTACTCCTATTCAAATCAATAAGTAAAGGTTTCTGCTCAGCCCTGTGTCAGTGCGGCTTTATATGCATAGGTGAACAGCAGTGGCCATAAAGACGAGGAAATTGTAGATAATTTGTGCGTCAAGAGAAGGAGCGCAAGTAATAATCTGTCGGGCAAAGAAGGAATACAATTATGATTCTTATTAAGAATGTAAGATATTTTGATGGCGAGCAGATTGTTGGGCAATCGAGCATTGCTGTATCGGGCTCAAAGATTGCGAAAATATTTTCAGGAACGGATTGCGGCGATTCATCAGATTATGAGGAGATAATAGACGGGCAAGGAAGACTTCTTGTTCCCGGCTACATAGACATCCATTTGCATGGCTGTGGCGGATGTGACGTCATGGACGGGACGCCGGAATCAATTAAAAAGATTGCGGCTGTCCTTGCAGAAAACGGCACGACTTCGTTTTTGCCGACCACGGTTACAATGTCAGCTCCGGTTACCCAAAAGGCAATTGAAAACATCAGAGCCTGTATGAAAGAAAACAGCGGCGCCAATATTCTCGGTATTCACCTTGAAGGCCCTTTTATCAACAAAGAGAGAAAAGGGGCGCAAAATGAAAAATATATTTTAGAGCCTTCAATCGAGAATTTCGATGCTTTCGTAAAAGGCGATTATCGCGGCATAAAACGGGTGACGCTTGCCCCAGAGGTCGGAAAAGGTGTTGAGCTTATAAAGTACCTTGCGCAGAAGGGCATATGTGTATCGGCGGGCCATACATGTTGTCCGGCTGATATTTTTAACAAGAGTATAGATAAAGGGCTAAAGTTATGTACCCATCTGTTTAACGGCATGAACCCGCTTCATCACAGGGATCCGGGAGTTGTAGGAAGCGCATTGCTGAATGACAATGTGTATGTTGAATTTATATCTGACTTAGTGCATATCGATAAGGATATATTAAAGCTTATTGTAAAAGTAAAGGGTCCGGACAAATGTATTCTTATCTCTGATTCTTTATCTGCCGCATGCCTTGGGGACGGTAATTTTACTCTTGGCGGGCAGAAAGTGATCGTAAAAAATGGTGTTGCGAGAATCGAGAACGGCTCGCTTGCCGGCAGTATCATTACCATTAAGGACGCAGTCAAGAATATGGTTCAAAAAGTTGGCGTTGATCTCTGTTCAGTTTTAAAAATGGCGATAGTCAATCCCGCAAGAATAGCCGGTGTGAGTTCCTTTAAGGGCTACATTAAAGAGGGATATGACGCTGACCTTAATCTACTGAATGATAACCTTGATGTTGTCATGACAATGGTACAGGGAAAGAAGATAAAAACGTGCTGAATTTATTGCGTATAGATCGGAAGAGTTTGTCATGGAGAGATAAAGCGATTTTGTATTGACAAATATACTAATAACAAGTATAATGGTCATACAACAAGACATGGAAAATATATAATTTTTATTATAAATTTTTACAATATGGACTTTATGAGAATAGCCTTTGGCGATTTTGTCTCTTAGTTACTAATAGATTTGGTATGCAGATAAAACTTAGCCGCACTGACTATATGAAGCATTCTTTCCTTATTATTAATTTGGAAGGAAGTCAAAAAATGCACATGCTAAAATGTAATAAAGCAAAATAAAAGGGAAAGGCAGTGGGTGTATGATCTGTATGTAGTGCGAACAAGTTTGTAATCGAATCAGCCGTGGAAAAAGGCTGAAATACGGGTCACCACTACACGTTGAGGCAACAGCTAATCAGGTTAATCAGTATGGCGGATATACGGGAATGGCGCGTTCTCCTAAGCCTCATTTAGGGAGATGAAGGCCACTGTTTATCAACATTTCACAGCGTAGTAAAAACAGTCATCATGACAAGGCGACTGAAGATTCTTGCTCCCATATATCCGGAAGGTCTTGATGAATGGATGTAAGGCGAGCCAAGAAGTGATATGAAAAGTGCCTTCGTAAACATGTTATAATAGTACCATCAATAGAAGGGCAATTAAAATTAAAAAAGAGATTCTCATTTTGAGAATCTCTTTTTGTGTTATATAGAAGGTATTTATATGCTGTTCAAGAAAGCCGGAGTCACTGAATATCCGAACGGCGATAAGACATGATGACAGGCTTTGACAAAAATAAAGAGTCGTATTCTATTTCTAAATATAGTGTATTATTTTGCAAGATTCATTAATAACTTTAAAGACCCGCTGAAATGGAGAGTTTTAGCGGGCCTTTTTATTACCGAAATGTTGTTTTTGATTTACTGTGTATTCCCAAACGGCAAGCAAAGCACAACCGATTAAATAACAAAGTATGTCGGCTGTGTCAAAGTTAGAGCCGATTATAATTTTCAAAACTCTGTTCTTAATGCCTATCAAACTTGCAATATGAAAGAGCTGTAAAACCTCAACGGCGAAAGCAAAAATAAATATAAACAGCGGCAGTAATTTTATTCTTTTCGGTTCAAAGATTCTTATAAAGCAATATATCACCATAACGATGATGATATCGCCGACATAGGGCCTTATGAAGTTATCGTGGGCAAATAGGGCAATTAAGATCTCTACACAAGTCAGAAGAGAAAATAAGCAAAAATAAAACAGCCGTTTCTTAACCTTCAATGTCATCATACCTCAATAGTTTTTTGTAATATACCATTACTTAAAATTATTGTCAATATACCGTTGTCTGTACATGATAAATTCGCCCTTCTATACGCCTCATTTACAAAATTAGTACAAATTTACAAGACAATTGAGAAAATAAGCATGAATAGGTCAAGCAAGTGTAATAAAAAAATTTAACTCAAATGTCAAAATCGGACAAATTCCATATTTAACCAAATATATAATTAACTGCGGGACTTTTTGTTGGAGAAAAAATTGATGGAACGAAAGTTGCTAAATGAAGCCGTTAAACCTCTTAAATTAAAAATACATAGTCAAAAAAAACAAAGTGATATTACAGGCCGCAGGATTAACAAAACGAGCGTCCTGCGGCTTTTTAGAGACTGTTTTTTGGCCGGGATTATCGCTTACATATTATTCGGTCAGGTTTTTGGCATTGCGTTTGAAAAAGGAGAACCCGGCGCCGAAGCAGGAAACATTATTATTTTCAACCGCCTAAACAAAAGACCCAAGGTTAACGATACCGCAATAATTGCTGCCTTTAGCGGCAAAAGATATCTTGCCGGGCGCGTCATAGCGGCAAGCGGCGACAAGATAGACATAAATAACAAAGCAGATGCGCTTGTTGTGAGCGGCAATCGCAGCGAAAAGTCATATAAGATTGAAAACACTGCAGACGGGCGGGGTACGATTGATTATCCGACGACGGTACCGGTTGAATCAATTTTTATACTCGGCGATGAAGGTGGGAAAGCATTAGATTCTCGCCGGATTGGCGTTGTTAACCTCAGGCGTGTAGCAGGTACCGCTTTGTTTATATTCAAAATGCCATGAGTTGAAAGGTGCTGATGAAACAGTGAAATCAATAAAGCGCCTCAAGCCATTTTGTCGTTGCATAAAAGTGTTTGCGCTATCAATAGCAACCGTTATATCGCTTGTTATTGGGCCTGTTGTAAAGACCTATGCGGTATCGCCGCCTGAAAGCTCAAGTGCCGAGATAACCGAAAACACGTATGATGAGGCCACCCAAAAAGATGGTACAAGCAAGGCTGAGTCAGGCCTAAATACGGATAAGCCTGAATCGTCTTTTGCCAGCGGTTCCACCGAGGCTGTAGTTGTTGAATCCGACAGCAATTCAGGTGAAGATAAATCCAATCAAGATGTGCCCAAAGAATCAAAAAGCAATCTGAAGCAGTCATCAGCGCCGAAATTTTCAATTGATACAATCGCGGACGGATTAGGTGTTGTCAAGGATTTCGCTGTATTTGCCCAGTACTATACAATGTCGTGCCATATGGAGGGCAATATCGCAGTAAACAATTTTGAGGTCATAAGCGGCAATGTTGGCAATTCAAACAAGGTATTTAAGAACATAGGAAAATTCAATTTGAATATTTCTATCGACGCAGGCAGCTTAAATGTCGGCAGAACCTATTCAGTTTACATATTTGATAATCCCAACAGAACAGGGAATCCGGTTTTTAAAAAGGAATTGACAATAACAGATGCGAACGGCAGCGAGCATATTACGGCAACAGGCCTTGATGCGTCAAAAGTTTATTATGTTTTTTTGCTCGACAGTCAAAACAATATCATTTCTCAAAGCAATGTTACAGGTGAACAGGCGGTTTCGAGCAGTAACGATTCCTATATAAAAAACGTAATTGCCTTCAAGGACGAGGTTTTCCAATCGGCTGGGGATTTTCAGCAGCGTGTTGTCTTTGGCAATGATTATCGGCTCAACAGTTCAACAGACCCCCAAAAAACATATCAAACTACCGGTGACGGCACATACATACTGATAAGAAAGAATAATGGAAAAGCCCTTGGGAAAATCGGCGGAGGAACAAACAATAAAGTCAGTATAGCAACGGAAAGTTTCCCGATTGATTTTGACGGCATATTTACAAGGCTGAACAGCCTGTCATCCGAGCTCAGCTCTGGTGATTTTAACAGCAATGTCAAGGTGATAAATGCAGAGCTCAAGAGTTCAGGTCAAAACGCACTTCGTAATGCGCTTCTTGAGGCACTTCACGAGAGTGATATAAACTACCTTGATAAAACCGGAATACCCTTAGGCGAAGACCAGTATCTCGTCATTAATGTCAACTGCAACGGCTATTCAAGCGTCACTATACCTCAATGTAAAATCGGCGGGGTTGATTATGCCTCATGGGATGAAAAATCCGTCATCGCCGGTCGCGTTATCTGGAATTTCTTCAATAAAGACCGTTCGGGAAATTATACCCCGTATAGTGGCAATGTTAATGAAAACTCGGGCATGCTGGGAACAATTCTTGCACCCGAGGCAGAGGTCATTGTCAATTCAAGTATGACCGGGGCTATTTATGCACATAAAGTGAAAAACCCGGGCGGAGAAATTCACAAAATGACGTTCTGGCCCTCCAAAACGGTAACTCGCAATTTGAACTTTAATATACCATACAGCCTTACAGTAAAAAAGGTTTGGTCTGACAACAACGATGCGGCGCATAAGCGGCCTTCGCAAATCATAATAGACCTTTATCATTCCGAAAGCGGCGATGCCGGGATAAGAGGTACTTTGCTCCAAACGGTAACAATAAAAAGAAATGCTGACGGAAGCTGGCCGGAATATACTTTTACAAACCTGCCGAATTCAGGCTTTTATAAAGTAGTGGAACGGCCTGTCGACGGTTATGTATCGAACACTACAACAAGTAAAAAGGCATGCGGCGATATTATCACCATTACAAATACATATCTGCCTACGTATACACTTCCGAGTGTTGGAGGAATTGGTACAGATAAATTTACCAGTACTGGCTTAGTCAGTATCATCTCAGCAGCTTTGTTTTTGATTATCTTGAGAAGGAGGGATAAGGCACTAATAAGTTAGTTTTTAAACAGTCAAACATCTTTAAATCTTTAGTAGAAAGGAAAATGATTATGAGATTATTAAAACGGTTTTGTGCGATATTCCTGTCGGTTATGCTGGTAATGAGTCTCGGCATAGTTACTGCTTTTGCGGCCGCAAAAACAGGATCACTGACTTTAAAGGATTCGCATGGAAATGTCATGAGCAATTCCACGTTTGATGCTTATCAAATTATTTCATGGAATTCCGGAAATATGGCAGTGAATGGAACATTCAAGGGCATTATAAAGAATGCATTAGGAATTACCTCATCTGATGACGCAGATATCATGAGAGCGATTGGCAACCTGCGTGACAAAGGCACAGCCGCGGCAAAATTTGCTGCCGACGTCAAAGCTGGTATCCTGTCAATGAATCCAAAGGCAGTGACGACCGCACAGTCAAAAGACGGAAAATTCAGCAGTTTGCCTTACGGATACTATTTAATAGTACAGACAAGTGTCGGTGAAGCCGACGGAACTGCTCTTTCAGATCCTATACTTGTTTTCATAGATAAAGCTGAAACTGAAGTCAAAGTCAAGGTATCAGCTGCTAACATTGAAAAGAAGATAGAGGTTCCTGACCCGGCGGATTCGAAAAATAAGATCTATGTTGATTCAAACACAGCGGCGGTAGGGGACAAGGTCAATTACCGCTCATTGTCAACTATCCCTGTATATCCGGATGACGCGACAAATATTACATATAAGATCACAGATACTTTGAGTGATGGCCTTGTTTTTGATTCAGATACCCCGATTAAAGTCGATGTTGTCGACGTAGCTAAAGACGGCAGTATAACCGTTGTGAAGAACCTCAAGGAAGCAACAGATTACACTATAAGCTATAAAGATAACGGGCAGACATTTGTAATCTCGATGAATGGAGCCAACAGCGACAGCAACCTGATAGCATGGGGCAAGGAAGGCTACCGTATTCGCGTCACTTATTCCGCTATTCTCGGCAAGGGAGCCGCTCTTGCGAATGTAAACTTCGGAAGCACCGGCAATCCCAACTCGGTTAAACTTGAATATACAGCAAACCTGTCAAATATCCGTGAAACCGACTATGATACTGTTATAACATATACCAATAAACTTGTCATAGTAAAAACAGATACGTTAGGCAACAGGCTTAAAGGCGCGGTCTTTGAACTTTACCGCAACGGTGTAAAGGTAGATACCCAGACAACCGGTGATGACGGAATTGCGGTATTTGACAAGATTCAGCAGGGCCATTACGTCCTGACAGAGGTCAAAGCCCCTGCTGGTTACAACAAGATGAATGATATTGTCTTTGATGTCGAGGCTTACAACAGTGGGTCGCTGAGAATCCCAAACACAAAATTTGAAATTGTCAAACACGGCAATGCCGAAGTTGCCGCTTCGTATAAAGCCATCTGGGTTGTAAAAGGCGAATGTACAAATGCTATTATAGTTGATAACTGCAATGGCACACTGACCACGACTATTAAGAATAGCAGCTTTAAGCTGCCAGGCTCCGGCGGAATGGGTACGACTTTGTTTACCGTCCTCGGTGTCATGCTGATTTCCGCTGCGGGTACTATGTTTGTAGTTTACAGCAGAAAGCGCAAATCAGCCGCCCGCTGATATGTACTGAGCAGGTAAGGCCGCGGTCAGCGGCCAACCTGCCTTTAGGGATTAACAAAAGCCTTAGGAAGATTTAAGGAGCTGTACGATATTTGAAAAAAAGACTGCCGTTTGTTCTAATCTTGATTTTGATGGTGGCTGGCGTCTGCGTGCTGCTTTACCCGCATGTATGCAATCTGATAAGCAGGATGACAACTTCGGTCGAGATCGAGAATTATAATCAAACAGTATCCAATATTGACGACAATAACCGCCGGAACATGCTTGAGTCAGCAAAGAGATATAATGCAAAGCTCACGGGTGTGATTGAAAAAGACGCATTTTCCTTTACTGATATGACAAGCGGCAGCCAAAACTCAGAATACATGAACGTGTTGAATATCAACGGCATTATGGGATACGTTGAGATTCCTTCAATCAATGTATATCTGCCGATTTATCACACGACGAGTCAGGATGTGCTGCAAAAAGGAGCGGGACATCTGGAAGGGTCAGCTCTGCCCGTCGGCGGTTTAGGCACGCATACTGTCATTACCGCCCACCGGGGCCTGCCCCAGGCAAAATTGTTTACAGATTTGGATCAGCTCCAGATCGGTGATTATTTCTGCTTTCATGTTTTGGGCGAAACCCTTGCTTATCAGGTTGACCAGATCAATGTTGTAGAGCCGACTGAAACAGAACCGCTCAACGCCGTACCAGGGAAAGATTACGCTACCCTTATGACATGTACGCCATATGGAATCAACTCCCATAGGCTGCTCGTCCGGGGTATCCGTGTGCCGTCAATGCCTTCGAGTGAAAAAAAGGCCGACGCAACAGATATACGGAACGAGCTGCAGATGGTACCCTTGTGGATTTTAATTTTGGCATCAGTTATACTTGTTCTTTTAATTCGGTTAATTATTTTTAAGTTCGGCAAAAGACGGATAGTGTAAATACGAACTGCTGCAGGGAGGTAACGATCTTAATGAAGCAAAAATTAATACGGTGGGTGGCAGCAAGTCTGTGCCTTTTTATCCTTTTGATAATACTCCCTGTACGTCAGGTGTCGTCAGCCGAGGCGCCGCAGATTGATTTAAACCAGACGGCGTCATTAAAACTATGTGAGATTTCGTGCACCACATCGCAGCCCATTGCCGGCGTGGAACTGACTCTCTACCGTGTTGCAGAGTATAAAACCTGCAATGCCGATTCGTTGGCGCTGCTCAAAGAGTATTCTGCCTGCGGGATTGATATAAACGACCTGTCTACATCCGAAAAGCAAATAAGCGCCGCGGGCAAGGCTATGGTCTATATTATGACACACAAATTATCCGGAATAACGGCGGTGTCCGATAAAAACGGAGTTGCCGAATTTGACAATCTGCCGCTTGGGCTGTATTTGGTCAAGGTTTGTTCCCATAAAGCAAGGGTGAAAGTCGCTTCTGATATGTTTTTTATTTATCTGCCGATGTATGAGAAAGAAGGCGGTTGGCGGTATAATATAGTCGCACAGCCCAAATCAGTTTTTAGTACAGAAGGCGGCGAAATTGTTACCACGACGCGCACTGCAAGGAAGATTTGGGACGACGAGGGAAATAGTCAGAGACGTCCGCCCTCTGTTCAGGTTGGCTTATATAGGGACGGAATCCTTGTAGATGTCGCTGTGCTTAATGAGGTAAACAACTGGTCGTATTCATGGTCAGGCCTCAGCGATAATTTTAAGTGGTCGGTAAAGGAATTGGCAGTACCGAAGGGATATACGGCTTCGGTAAAAGAAGGAGATACCATCACCACCATTACAAACACCTATAAACCTCCTACCGACCAGCCGCGCGGCATTTTGCCGCTGACAGGAGATAGTGAAAAACTTATCTTTATGTGCTCCGCCGCGGCGGCTGTTTGCGTAATTTTCTTCGCCGCTGAGGTCGTAATACGCAGGCGAAAGAAAAAAAGCGTAATTTGAGCTCATAACTTCGAGACCCTCAGGTAAGTGACAACCGATATAATAACCGGATGCCATACTTTCTGTTAAACGGAAGTATGGCATCCGGTTTTTTTATTTCTAAAGACTTATATTATATGTCAGTGACATATCTCAATTTTTATAGATGGTTTGTTGGCGCTGAAATAAGTATAAAGGGATTTAATAGATACATAATAGTACTAATATAAAAAGGTACTAAAAGGTGAGATCATGAGAAAATTGCTTTATATTATAGCAAACTCGAAGAGTGAAGAGCAGTCCTCAAGCCGGACAGTAAGCAGAAAATTGGTCAATGCGATTATGCGGAAGTTGCCGGATACGAAATTAGAGGAATTAAACCTATATGAAGAACATATCCCGCAGTTAAAAGGCTGCTATTTTTCAGGCAGAAGCGCAGTTGTCAGTTCAGATGCCAGAAATAGGCTAAGTGAAGAAGAACAGAAAGAGGTTGCAAGAATTGAAGAGCTTTGCAACCAGTTTAGGGAAGCAGATATCTATGTTCTTGCGGCTCCCATGTGGAGTTTATCATTCCCGGCGCCTGTGAAAGAATATCTTGACTGCATAATCCAGGCTGGAAAAACAATCACCTTTGAAAACAATAAGCCCCATGGCCTTTTGGGTGACAAGTACAGGGTATTTATTTATGTCCAGTCCTCCGGCGCAAATATTTCATGGTTTACAAAGCCGTTTCTCTGTAAGGGAACAAAATACGTCCGGGATATGATGAAATTCATGGGTATCAATAACTATGAAGAACTGCTGGTGGACGGTACAGGTAACACAGAGCAAGAGCGACAAAGGGCAATACGCATTGCTTCAGATAAAATACCGCAACTTATTGATAAACTCTTTAGCTAAAAGCCAACTTCAAAATGACAAAACTTTGGGTTAAAATATTTGAAAGCTGGTGAGCGGCTGTTGGTTTTCACAACAAATGCACGTTAATTACTATTATAAAAGATGATGGATAAAGCTCGCTGCGGCGTTGGATTCAATTCGGTGTATTATACAAAATAAAAGAGGTATTCTGCTGTTGCAGAATGCCTCTTTTTAACGTCAGCCACAAGTTGTGTCTATAGGGGGTTAAAATTCGTTTGCTGACTGCTGACAATTAATTTATAAAAGTAGCAGTAAGACGTCAGTAACTCCAATCTACCGTTACTGTAGCAGTACCGCTGCTGGGAGTTACAACTTTGTGGTTGTTTCCGCTTTCCCATACGACATTGCCGCTGCTGTCCTTTTTAATGAATTTGTACTCGATGGTCGTTCCTGCAGGTACATTGACATCATAGAACCAAGTCGGATATGTACCAATAGTGGATGTGTTATTAAACATTGGGCTAATTGCCTTATCCGTATTCCAGTTACCGAGTTCTTCTACGCTGCCGACTAGATAAACGTTAGTCCCATAATTGGTAGTTGCATTGTTGACTTTAAAGCGGACCGCTACCTGAGGGCCGGTCATAACTTCAAATCCGGCGGACTGGTTACTCGTCAAACCTGAGGAGGTTGTCACAGTGATATTGTATGTTCCTGGTGTTACTGAAGGGATAACAGCGGTAATGCGGCTATCATTCCAGGATGTGATAGTTGCTGCTGTTGTACCGAATTTAACACTGCCTGGAGTTGTTCCGAAGCCACGTCCGCAAATTGTTACTGTGTTGCCTGCAATGCCGATAAGTGGGTTGACATTGCCGATTTTCGGCGTAGAAACTTGTGACTTTGTGTATTGCCAAACTGCAGAAGCGCCTGCACCAAGCGTAAAGTTCTGAACTGCACCTGAGCTGGAAACAGTTATGCTGTTGCCTCCGAGAAGACCGCCAAGTACATCATTATAGGTGCCGGCAGGCAGATTGGTTAACAGGCCGGATATATTGTAGCTAACACTTTGGTTGCGGTTTACTGCAGTCAGCACCACGCTGCCATTAAATTCGCGTTCATAGATATAAACGTCATCGTTGAGCCAGCGTTCCCTTGTTGTACCGTAAGCAAGGGCTGGGTTGCTCTTGCGCAGAGGTGCCAGTTTGCCGATTACTTTATATGCAGTAGAGTTAGTATTAAAGGAAGGCATGTCGCCGCGGTTATAAGGATCAGCGGAACCGGTTGCATACTGCTCGGAGCCGTAGTATATTGTCGGCACGCCACGAGAAGTAAGCAGCACTACATAGGCGTTTTCCACTGCACGCTGGTTGTTGTTTGACAGTGTCATAAAGCGGCTCATGTCGTGATTATCAATAAAGGTAACCTGATCGTTTACTTGCTTATAGTCGGAGCTGGTTGCTGTTACGACGTTGTACAAATCCTTCATGGTCATGCTTCCATTGCCAAGCGCATTACGGACAGCATTGGCAAAACGGAAATCCAAGACGCTCATGCCGCTGGTATTTGCAAAATTGTCCATCAGCGGATCAGAGGACGTGCCGCCATTATACCATTCACCAAAGACGAATACTGGCTTATTGGTATAAATATTGCTAAGCCAGTTTTTCTGCCACCCAAGCGGCATATGTTTAACAGCATCCACACGAATACCGTCAACACCAAGATTTAACCACTTATTAATTGCATCCTTCAGATAGGTATCCACAGTGGAATTCATTTGGTTAAGGTCTGCTAAGCCATATAAGCTGTGATAAATGCTGTTCTCATAGGTGCTGAAATCTGTCCAGCTTTCGTGATTAAAGATATTCTGTGTATCGGTTTTAAATCCACTTATCAACTGCCCATCACGATAAAGCCTGCCGTCCTCAGGGAACACCATGTCTCCATATTCTGCAGTTGAAGTATGGTTTGGTGCAAAATCAATGATTATTTTAATTCCTTTTGCGTGCGCGGTGTTTACCATTGTTTTAAAATCGTTGAGAGAACCAAAGAACTGGTTTGTACGGAAAAAGTCCCTCGCCCAATAGCCATGGTAGGCTGCTGAATTGTTTGATGGATCCAGTGTCGTGATATTTTCTACCGGCGATGAAATCCACAATGCGGTTACGCCCATGTTAGTGAAGTAGTTGCTGTTGAGTTTCTGGGTTATACCCGCCCAGTCACCGCCGTGATACTTTTTCAAGTTGCTTTTGTCATAAATATCGCCTGTGGGGTTATTGCTGGAATTACCGTCAAAAAAGCGATCTGTAACTATCTGATAAATAACATCCGTTGAGAAGCTTGCCGTATTTGCCACATCTGTGTCTGCGACTCCGCTTGAAACAGTTTGTGCCGCAGCGTATGCAGTTGCATGGCTTTTAGCGCCTGTGATAAAAACACTGGCAGAAGTTACAACTGCAGCAAGTACCGCCGCTAAAAGTCGGGGAAGTTTTTTGCCACGTCGTACATTTTGACACATAAGGTAAACCTTCTCAATATTAATATAATCTACTCCGGTACAGCATTATCAGTGCTTCAGAACAATCGGCAAATGCATCCGCTGTATGGCATTAGTGTATCCTTCACCATATCCTCTTTGCCCAGCAGTACTTCAAAATCATTATGCAGCGAAACAGCCTTTCTCTGACTTGTATTATTAATTACAGTGACCAGCCTGCTGCCTTTGTATGATCTGACAAGGTAAAATACGTCATCTTTGGCATACATGCGGATTGTTCCATACTGAAGTGCCTTTTCATTTCTGCGCAGTGAAATAACCTTTTGATAAAAATGGAACAAATCCAAGTCCCAGTTTTCGCGGTTCCAGTCAAATGTTCTGCGGCAGTCCGGGTCTCCACCACCTTCCATGCCGATTTCGCTACCGTAATAGATACATGGCATGCCTACATAACTGAACAGAAACATAACTGCCATGCGCAGCAGGCGCTTGTTTCCGCCGCACCATGTCAAAAAGCGCATAGTATCGTGGCTGTCAAGCAAATTAAGCATTGCATAGTTAACCTGTTCTGTATTGTGCATTAGGCATTCATAAAGATCCCCTGCAAATTGTTCTGCATTTACCTTATGCTCTGCAAAGAACTGAATACAGCATTTTGTAACCGGGTAGTTCATAACGCTGTCAAACTGGTCACCCTGCAGCCATGGATATGCATTATGCCAGTTTTCGCCTAAAATTAGTGCCTCTGGGTTAATTTCTTTTACCGTTTTGCGGAAGTCGCGCCAGAATCCGTGATTAACTTCATCAGAAACATCCAGCCGCCAGCCGTCAATGCCGGTATCTTTGGTCCACATTGCTACGGTGTCAAGCAGATACTTTTTTAGCTCGGGATTTTCCGTGTTAAGTTTTGGCATACTGGGACTAATTCCGAAGACACGGTAGTTTAATCGTGAACTATCCAGCGGCTTTGTATAATCATGTGCTTCTTCCTCAGTAAAACGTCCCACCGGGAAACTGTCAATATGAAACCAGTCTTTATATGGTGATTTCTCACCGTTTTTCAGCACATCTTGAAAAGGGGGAAATGTCCAGCAACAGTGGTTGAAAACACCGTCAAGCACAACACGGATACCCATTTGGTGTGCTTTTTTTACTAAAGTACAGAGCAGCTCTTTGGTGCCAAAGGATTCATCTACTTTTCGGTAATCCGTGGTGTCATACTTATGGTTGCTGGGAGACTGAAATATTGGAGTCAGATATATGCCGTTGATTCCCAGCTCCTGCAGATAAGGCAATTTTTCAAGAATACCTTGAAGATCGCCTCCGTAAAAGCTCTGCGGCGTGGGCGGCTTGCCCCACGGTTCAAGAATCTTTGGGTCATTGCTGTGATCACCATTGTAGAAGCGATCGACAAAAATCTGATAAAACACTGTACTATGTACCCAGTCCGGTATCCTATGCAAATCGGTTTTGTTGATATATGGATACTGAAAATAATGAAAATAGGCGTTTTTATCGTCAAATTCTTTTGTAAAGCCCGATTCAGAATAAACTACGGTGCTTTTCCCGTCGCTGATTTCGAAATAGTAGCCCAATCTGGTGTCATCGGCATGGTAGCGGTACTGATAATAGTCAAATAATCGGTCTGAAGCCACCTTTTCCATCGGAAATGTTTTTTTATTCTGCCAATGATATTTTTGCGCGATAACCAGATTTACTGATGTACAGTCATTCTTTGCTGTTCGCAGGCGTATATCTAAATCATGTTCTGTGTAAGCATAGGCATAATTACTTTTTGGAACGTGATATATACTTTGAAGATTCAAAACTTTCCTCCTTCTGCACCGCAGCGCTTTAGCTGCAGAGCCGAGCAATTTTGATATTTTAGGGTTTATTCTGCCTTAAGCAAAGAATCCCAGTCACTTTTGGCCTTTGCTGCAGCAGCTTTCGGTGTCATTTTGCCGTCGAAAACTGCCGGCCCGATACTTGATGTAATCGTCCAGAAGTAGCTGAGACGCTTTGCGGTTGGCATTGGAATAGAATCGTCGAAGCACTTAGCAATTGCTTTAAGCTGTTCATCATCTGAAAGGCCTTTGACCTGAGAAATATCCTTGCGGGAAGTAATGCAAGAAGCGTCAGTGTAAAGCAGTTCTGCTGCTTCCGGAGAGACCAGATACTTTGCAAAGAGCTGTGCAGCTTTCGGATACTTTGTATAAGCAGAAACTTGTGCATTTTGGATGAAGGCAAAGGAAATTTCTTTTTTACCGTCATATGTCGGCAGAGATGTAACACCAAAGTCAATCTTTGCGTCGCGGAAAGCTTTAACATTCCACGGGCCGCCGATGAAATAAGCTGTCTTTCCGGTAATAAACTGATTGGTTAGGAAGTCCCAGTTCGCAAGGTCACCTGAACTAATAGGCATCAGGTCGTGATATTTTTTCAACACTTCCAAACCCTTTTCAAATTCGTCTGTATCAAATGCTGGTTTGTTGTCATCTGTTCCATCTTCGCCGAATGGCCTATAACCATATACGCTCAGCATCGGAAACATGGTTGCGCCTTCACTGACGTTAGACAAAAACCAGAATTTATTTTGCGCTGCGTTATTAAATGATTTTGCTTCTTTAAGAAGCTGCTCAAAACTGGAAGCGGGATCGCCGGAAACCAGTTTCTTGTTGTAAAACATGACATATATTTCAATAGACACAGGTACGCCATAGACGCCGTCGTCTACGGTGACTGTCTTCATTGCAACCTCATTGACTTCATTTTTCAGTTCTTTTGTAATTTGCTCGTCGAGTTTTAGAAGCAAACCTGAACGCTGGCTTTCAATAGTTTTGTCATGCGGGCTCATAAAGACATCTGGGCCCATATTAGAAGCAACTTCCAAGTTAACCTTGTTTTGATCATAAACACCGCCGTCTTCTACGGTAACCTTTACGCCATATTTTTGCTCAAACTTTTTAGCGATGTTTTTTGCAAAATTCAGTTGATTGGAACTACTGATACGAAAAGTAAGCTTTGCGCCGCTTTCTGGTTTGAGTTCACCGGAAGAGGCAGTGCTGCCTGAAGTTTTCGCGTTCTGTGGCAGTGGGCGACACCCAGCCATGGAATATGCTATTAAAGCGCTGAGAGATAAAGCGATTATTTGCCTAAATTTCATATTCTCAATCCTCCTTAAGTGAATAGACTTTATTCCTTGTTGGCACCGGCAGCAATGCCCTGTGCCAAATTCTTCTGGAATACAATAAACAAAATCGTAATCGGCACAGCTATAATCAAAGAACCGGCTGCAAACATAGTGAAATTCGTGTTTTCATGCCCTGTAATTAAGCCGTACAAGCCGACTGCCAATGTTTTGCTCGTGTCGCTTGAGAGTAGAAAGTTCGGCATAATATAATCCATCCACGGCATCATAAACTGCGATACAGCACAATATGTAATAATAGGTTTAGAAAGCGGCAGGATAATTTTGCGGAAGGTAGTGAAGTAAGAACAGCCGTCAATGTAGGCTGCCTCATCTATTTCCTTCGGCAGGCCGTCCAAATAGCCTTTTACGAGCCAGACGTTGTACGGGATTGCACCGGCGACGTAGATTATAACTAAAGCAATCGGTTTATCTAATAGGCCTAAGTTCAGGTAGAGCGTATATAATGCCGCCATGGACAAAAAGGTTGGAAACATAGACAGCAATAGGATTGTCATCAGGCTTGCTTTCTTTCCCTTAAATTTGAAGCGGGACATAATCCAAGCCGTAATTAAAATCAAGATAACGCTGAGAATGGCATTCAAGACGGCAATCGACATAGAGTTAAGAAACCATAGGCCGTAATTTGTCTCTACAAATAGTCTTCGGAAGTTATCCAGCGTCAGTGATTGCGGAATCAATGAGCTGGTAGCAAGGCCGTTGCCCGGATTAAAGGCCGAAAGCACAATCCATATAATCGGCACCAGCACCAGTATCGCCATAATAATCAGTTCCAGATGCACTAAAAAAGAGTAAATCTTGTTTTTCATACTTTATATCTCCTTGAATGCATTGGTTCGGCGGAAGTTCCACACAGATACAACAGCAATGAAAATAAATATAAGAATATTCATAACAGCCGCCATGCTGTACATGCGCTGATCCAGAGTCAGCTTGTAAATCCAAGAGATGAGGATATCAGTATCTCCGGCAAATTGATAGGACGGATTGGTTGGCCCGCCGTTTGTGAGGAAGTAGATGGAACCGAATGCGTTAAAGTTTCCTGCCAAATTCATGACGATCAGCGGTGCTGTTGCCAATGTCAGTAAAGGCAGTTTAATGTATGCAAACACCTGAAATTTATTTGCGCCGTCTATTTCTGCTGCTTCGTAAAGGTTAGTATCTTGGTTAGACATAATGCCGAGCAGCATAACCATGAACTGGGGGAAGCCCAGCCACAGATTTACCATAATAACTGAAATTTTCGCGATAGTCGGATCGGTAAGGAACGGAATACGTTGCTTAATTAGATGGATATCCATAAGGAACTGATTGAGCGGCCCGAACTGGCCATTCAGCAAGTTGCGGAATACAAGGAGCGAAATCATTCCGGGAATTGCCCAGGGCAGGATGTAGATTGCCTGAAAAATTTTACGGTGTTTCACGTAACGGCTGTTTAACAAAAGGGCCTGAAACAGCCCAAGAATATATGTAGAAAACGTTGCACAAACTGTCCAGACGATTGTCCAGATTAGCACACTGAAAAAGGTCTTTGACCAAATTGGCACGCTAAACAGCTTAACGATATTCTGAAAGCCTACCCATCTTACCAGATGTGCCGGCGGCATATGATTTGCGTCATAATTCGTAAAAGCAGTCAATACAGAAAACACAATCGGCATAAAGACAATCAACGCGATAATCACGCCAACCGGAAATAGAGCAAGGTACGGGAATGCTTTACGCCGCTGAATATTTCCAGGCGGCAGAATAACGATACCTTTTTCATCCAACTGTTTACCCAGTTTGTATGCATCGTGAATATTCCAGACATAAACTCCGGCGAATGCCATCAGAACCATCAGCGTAATAATGCCGTTGATAAGCAGCAAGGTGGAGTGATCTCCGCCAACACCGGGTGTTGTCCCGAGCGTAATCAGTCCCCAAAGCCCTTTTGTAAAATATCCGCCGTAAATGCCAATGTCAAAATAGTCGATCTGGCCGGCAAACCAGTTAAACCAGTATCCGGTAAGCAGTTCGATTGCAAGCATCAAGACTTGCGCTCCGAAGAAAAGTAGTCCCCGGATTTTCTTTTTCGAAATGAAGAACTGTCCGCTTCCCCAGAATATGCTGGAAAGGATGACAGAACAGACTTTTTTCTTCATATTTCGGCCTCCCTAAGTATTTCCCACAAAAAATAAAAATTGCGAATTGATTTTTTTGGTGATATAATAAATCGCAGCACAGGAAAGAGAGAGTTGTATATGGAGTATCGTAAAATTACCATGCGGGATATCGCAAAGGACTGCGGTGTCTCCGTTGCAACAGTCTCCTATGTATTGAATCATTCTGAGAGGGAAAAAATCAGCCATGAAACTCGGCTGAAAGTTCTGGAGGCAGCAACACGGCTGCACTATGAACCTCACTGTGTACGCGCTGCAAAAAAACTAAAACCGGACTCATCGGTGTTATTATCAATTTGAAAGAAACAAACACAATAGGGAAAAAAATACTTTATTATGACCTTGCCGCAGAGCTGAGCAATCAGCTGCGAGCCAGGGGATATGAAACCATTCTTATTACGACTAAGAATCTACCGCAGGATATGGGTGTTGTAAAAAAGCACAGTCTGGATGCTGTTGTTATGATCGATACTGACAACCGCATGTTTCGGAAAATTACGACGGGGTGTTATGTACCGATTTTGTTTTTGGACTGTATGATAATAGACCCGCTTTTCTGCGAGATTCGTCCAAATTACGATTCTCTCATCGCGCAGGCAAAAAGGCTATTGAAAACCGAACATCCATTTTTGCTGACAGAAGATTTCTGCAGCCAAAATCTCATGGAACATTTTTTGCAGTATTTTTCCTCAAATGATATATTTATCAACACTTCTTCTACCGACCTTCCCGAATTTCTGCGACAACATGAAGGGCAAAAGGGAATTGTCATAGGTGATATGCTTGGAATACAGGCTCAAAAGCTTTTTCCTTGCCAGGACCTTGTGATCTGTGCCGGACTTGGGAATTCTCATATCTTTTCTCCTGGTTCCCAAATACTGCATGTTCCGAACAAAACCAAGGCTGTTGTCGCCGCGGAGATTTTGCAGGAAATGCTACTTTTGGATTATCAGGCCGGCAGCTCAAACCGTATTCTGCTGGACAGTGAGCAACTGTAATACATATTCTAAAAGACGGGGGTACAGCATTTTTGCTGTGCCCCCCGGTTTTTTTATACCCGTTGCTGTAAATTACTCTCTTGCTTTTTTACGTACTAAAACTGTAACTACTCCAGCGAGTGCAATCAAAGCTGCGGTTGCTGCAGTAATCAGTGTGCTTTCGCTGGCGTCGCCTGTATTCGGGGATGAAACATTTGAGCTGCTGGATGAAGATTTAGAAGAGGATTCGCTCTTAGATGTCGTGCTTTCTGTTGAAGGAGTCGGGAAACCTGCCTGCGGATCAGAATATACGGTAACTGAAGTACCTGCAGGCGTCAGACCATTGGAGTCTGTTTCAGTCTTGCCGGATGGTACGAACCAGTAAGCAGATTTGTTTGGAGAGAGATCCTTTGGAGTATGGTCAGATGTCTGGTTCGGCTTTGGCTGGGCGTTATCATTAAAGATGACATTGAAAGCGGTACCGCCAGTGTATTTGATTTCGTACCAGTCGTCAGTACCGGAAACTTTGGTCATCTTTTGGCCAGGCCATGCCGGTGTGCCCTTTACAGGACCAGAACCCGCCCAAATATACGCATAAACTGTATTCCAGTTCTGCGTATTCTTAAAATAAATTGTTACTGTTTTGCTTGCAGCTGATGCAGGTAAGGCAATCGCTATCGCTGAAGTCAGCATAACAGCAAATGAAATGATACCCGCGATTAATTTTTTGAAACTTATCATTTCCAATCTCCTTTCATGAAATGATTGTTATTATATTTCCAAAAAGCCAGGCGGACCGACAGGATCCATTGGCGTTTTTGGCGGAAATAACAGGCGGCTAAAATGGAGGATTCGGGCGGGCTGCGATCAAGCTATTCAAGGCTATGTAATCCATACATTCTAAAATTTTCTATCAGAGCGAATGGCCTGCAAGTAAAAACTGAAATAAAGTGCAGAATATGGTATTTGGTTTCCGTGCTTAAGTTGAATTCCTCACGTGAACGAGAACTTCTACAAAAAGATATTTCTTTAATATTCATTGATGGAAAGGCGAGTTAATATACGAAACAACCAAAGTTATCAGCCGTTTTGCGTAAAGTGAGGCACCATGATTTGTAAAATTCATGTTCATGAATTGCCACTTCTTCCATAGGCTGCTGCCACTTTACAGCAACAAATATAGCACACGCAATTACCCTTGTCAAGCGAAATGTATAAAAAATATTATAAAAAGCAGCGTTAAAATGTGCATAGTAAACAAAAAATTAAACTTAACTTAAACTTTGTTAAGTTATCGAATTAATCGTTAACTTAGATATCATGCAGGCTGATGGCACATGAGTGAATTTTGTTAAGTACTTTAAAAAAATTTAACAACAAATCAAAAAAATTTTTTAGGCCGGTATTAAAATTTGAGTTACTACGGGTTATTCTCCATTTAGATTTATTTGGTTGCTATCTTTGAATAGTGTTCTCTCACTTTTTCTCCGCATTTACATTTTGAAAGCGCGCAGCATATTATGCTATAAGCGGATAGAAAGGAGTTGATAAAGGTGAGCAATTCAAATGATATTACATATGTGCTTAAAGACTATGGCCCGCGGCCTTTAGTGCTCAATATAGAAAAGGCAGCGGAGCAAAATAATACATTTCGCACAGCAATATGGACAGGAAGTCATCTTCAGGTAACACTTATGAGCATCAATGTTGGTGAAGATATCGGCATTGAGAATCACCCGAACCTTGACCAGTTTCTGCGAGTTGAGAAAGGCCGGGGGCTTGTCAAAATGGGCTATCGGCGCGATGATATGAATATGCAGGCAGAAATTGCGGAGGATGACGCTATTATCGTGCCTGCGGGTATATGGCATAACGTAATCAATACCGGCAACGAACCGCTGAAACTTTATTCAATTTATGCGCCGCCGCAGCATCCTTTCGGTACAGTGCATGTGACCAAGGCAGACGCGATGGCCGCAGAACAAAACCACTAATATACTTTTAAGCACGAGAGCGCACAAAACATAATACCGCCGCCTGAATGAACAGGCGGCGGTATTTGCTTTTTGACGATACTTGTGGCAAATACTAATACCCCTACATCGGGTGGGGTATTAATGCGTTATACTGCGCTGTGGACAAACTGCGCTATCCTGTCAATCGGAATATCGGTTACAGCACCGGTTCTGCAGCAATTGCCGAACCCACCTAAACCGCTGAAATCGTTGAAGCAGCTGCTTCCAGAGACACTGGAGAACCCTCTGCTTCTTCTGCAGCGTCTGCGGCACCCTCTGCTGGAATATGTATTTGCGCCCAGAAGGGTATTGGTCGGTGCAGGACCAATGGCAGTTATAAGCCTTACAAAGCAGTCATTTACACCGAGGACAACACCGGTGACGCCTTGTCCTGATAAGCCGCCGCTGGTGGTGTAGATAGTGACTGTTTCACCGATAAATTGGCTTAAGTGCTCGACAAAATTGCAGTTGTATGATTCGTTATTCATTGCTAACCACTCCAAGATGTAAGATATAATTGTTACCCGGATTTTTTTATCACTAATACATACTATGTACACGCCCTACAATTTGTCCTTAATTAAGATATGCGTTGTGCCTTTCAATTAACAAAAAAGTGTATATTTCGTGAGCGAATATTTTACCGTTTTTCCGAGCCGGTCCTGCAGTGGGTCGGGGGAAGGGAGCGTACAATAAGCGGGATTACAGCGTCAATGAGCTTTTGTACATCGGGCGTTATGCTGATACCGTTCATGGCAAGGCTGTCTATGATCAGCTTTTGAGCTTCTGACCTTCGGTGGTCGTCGGCGCCGGGATTGGTTTCGATGGCAGCCTTGTATGACTTTTCCGCGCGTTTTACAGCTTCTTCTGCAAATTTGAGGACAATGTCGATTACATTGTCTGCATAACCGGGCAAAAACGGCTTTATTGCCATTGAAAGGGCCTGGGCGAACGTAAGTCCCGAACTTACTCTTTTGAGACTTTTTGCGTTTATAGTTTTATTCTCAAAGCTTCTGCTGAAAAGTATTCCTCCGATAAACGCGATAATAAACGATGCGGTGGTAATCAAAATGACGCTGCAGGTATTCACGTTGCTTCCCTCCGTAATAAAAAATTGTATAAAACTTGCGAGCTTTTTATACTTTTTCCCCTCAATAATTATGCAAAATATGAAGAAAATATAGAATATAAAAAAATCCTTGACTTTTGGGGAATAGCTAAATATAATGAAAGCTGTAAGTCTTATAATACGAGTTTTTTCAAAACTGACGGTAAGTAAGAGCCTTACTATGCAAAGATTTTTTGACCACTTTCTTTATTGAAAGGAAAGGCCATACGGACAGCCGGGTCAAATGCCGATTGGCAACTTTCGTTGCCTTATTGATTGAGTTAAAGCTCAAATTTTATAAGTTGGTTACTTAAAACCAGTGCAAAATCGCACACTCAACTTGTGAAACGGTCAATAAGAGTGGTAAAAGTAAGTTTTTGCTATATAGACTCTGAAAGTCCCGCATTTTGAATATTAAAGTGTCCCTGAATCAGAGCGCGCTTTATGATAAACAAAATTGCCCATGTATCGGAAACGCAAGTGATTGAGCGGTTGCCGCTTTGCACTTGCGTTTTTACTTTGGTAAATATCCAAATAATAGTCTTAGAAGAATTCCGAATGTATTTAGCAAAATAATAACTTGGGGGAAGGGTGCATGAAACGGCTTTCACAAGACCGTATGCCTATATATGACGCTTTGCAGCGTTTTAAACAGATGCGAGTAGTGCCTTTTGATGTACCGGGACATAAGCACGGGAGAGGAAATCCGGAACTGACAGAGTTTTTGGGCGAAAAGTGCGTCTCGGTTGATGTCAATTCAATGAAACCGCTCGATAATCTGGTGCATCCAGTTTCAGTAATAAAGGAAGCGGAAGAGCTTGCTGCTGAGGCTTTTCACGCAGCGCATGCATTTTTTATGGTAAACGGCACTACATCCGCTGTTCAGGCAATGGTACTTTCCGCCTGCAAAAAGGGCGATAAGATTATAATGCCGCGGAATGTGCACCGTAGTGTTATCAATGCTCTTGTACTTTGCGGGGCTGAACCGGTTTACGTCAACCCGGATGTGAACATTGACCTCGGCATTTCGCTCGGAATGTCATTAAAGCAGGTTGAAAAGGCGATAACTGAGAACCCTGACGCCGTAGCGGTCTTTGTGAATAATCCCACCTATTACGGTGTCTGTTCCGATTTGCGTTCAATCGTAAAGCTGGCTCATGCACACGGTATGCTTGTGCTTGTCGATGAGGCACATGGTACGCATTTTTATTTTGGAAAAAATATGCCCATAACAGCGATGGATGCGGAAGCGGATATGGCGGCTGTAAGTATGCATAAATCCGGCGGCAGCCTGACGCAAAGTTCTTTGCTGTTAATCGGTTCCGCGATGAATGAAGGCTATGTGCGGCAGATAATAAATCTAACCCAAACGACAAGCGGCTCGTATCTGCTTTTGTCAAGCCTTGATATATCCCGGCGCAACCTTGCGCTGCGCGGTGAAGAGATATTTGAGCATGTGTCTGAGCTTGCCCAATACGCGCGTGACGAAATCAATGCAATCGGCGGATTTTACGCCTTTTCCAAAGAGATTATTAACGGAGACAGTGTTTTTGATTTTGATGTGACAAAACTCTCAATTCATACTCTGGATGTCGGCCTTGCCGGTGTTGAAGTCTACGACATTCTGCGAGATGAGTATGATATACAGATAGAGTTCGGCGATATAGGCAACATATTGGCCTACATTTCTCTGGGAGACAGAAAACGCGACATTGAACGGCTTGTTGGAGCGCTGTCTGAAATAAGACGGCTTTATCAAAGGGATAAGGCCGGAATGCTTACTCAGGAGTATATCAGCCCGCAGGTTGTGACTACTCCGCAGTATGCGTTCTATGCGGAAAAGGAATCCCTTCCTTTAGATGAGACAGAAGGCCGTGTATGCAGTGAATTTGTCATGTGCTACCCGCCGGGGATACCGATATTGGCGCCCGGTGAACGGGTTACTAAAGATATTCTCCGTTATATTAAATATGCAAAAGAAAAGGGCTGTTCTTTAACAGGCCCCGAAGACATTGAAATAAAACGTCTAAATGTGCTGAAAGGAGTCTGAAGAATGGAACTTTGGTTTACAGAACGACATACACCATATGTAAAATTTTCTATCAATGTTGACCGTCAGCTCTATTGCGGACAGAGCGACTTTCAGCGAATCGACGTGTTCGATTCAAAAGAATTCGGCAGGATACTGACGCTTGACGGGTACATTATGCTGACCGAAAAGGATGAATTTATTTATCATGAAATGATAACCCATGTTCCGATGGCTGTTCATCCTTGTGTCCGCCGCGTCTTGGTCATAGGCGGTGGAGACGGCGGTGCTGTCCGGGAACTTGTTAAATACAATACAATCGAGCATATAGACCTTATTGAAATAGATGAGCTTGTGGTCAAGGTATGCAAAAAGTACCTGCCTCAAACAGCGTGCCGCTTAGATGACCCGAGGGTTCATATCCATTATGAGGACGGACTGAAATATACGCGCCGGCATGAGAACGAATATGACCTCATACTCGTTGATTCAACCGACCCGTTCGGTCCTGGCGAGGATTTGTTCACTAAAGAGTTTTACGGCAACTGCTATAAAGCGCTCAAAGAGGACGGAATCATGGTAAATCAGCATGAAAGCCCGTTCTATGAAAATGACGCAGAGGCAATGCAGCGCGCTCATAAGCGCATAGCGCAGAGTTTCCCTATCAGCCGTGTATATCAGGCCCATATACCTACCTATGCGTCAGGGCATTGGCTGTTTGGTTTTGCCTCGAAAAAATATCATCCAATACGCGATTTTAATTCTGCTGCATGGAATGTATTGTGTATTCCGACGAAATATTATAATACGAAGCTTCATGTTGGGGCATTTGCCCTGCCTACCTATGTGGAAGATATTTTGAAGGCTGTTGAATGAAAATTGGGGAATTGTAAAAAGGAGTAATAAGGATGGGAAAAGTACTGATAATCGGCTGCGGAGGAGTAGCCAGAGTTGCCATTTTTAAATGTTGTCAGAATAGCGAAGTATTTGATGAAATTTGCATTGCGAGCCGTACAAAATCAAAGTGCGACGCTGTAAAGGCTTGGCTTGACGGCGGAAAGACAAAGATAACGACAGCACAGATTGATGCAAACGATGTTGACGCACTGATTGCACTGATAAATAAGGAAAAGCCTGATGTAGTGCTTAATCTCGCATTGCCATATCAGGATCTTTCTATCATGGAAGCCTGCCTTGCGACAAAAACCGATTATGTTGATACTGCGAATTATGAGCCAGAGGATACCGCAAAGTATGAGTATAAATGGCAATGGGCTTATCGTGAGCGTTTTGAAAAGGCCGGCATAACAGCTCTTCTTGGCAGTGGCTTTGACCCGGGTGTAACCGGCGTATTTTCCGCATATGCCCTCAAACACCATTTTGATGAGATAAATTATATTGATATCCTAGACTGCAACGCTGGGGATCATGGATATCCGTTCGCTACCAACTTCAATCCTGAAATAAACATTCGTGAAGTTACAGCAAACGGCAGCTACTGGGAAAACGGCGAGTGGATAGAAACTGAACCGCTGGAGATCGAGCGCACCTATAACTTCCCGGAAATCGGAGAAAGAAAGATGTACCTGCTCCATCACGAGGAAATCGAATCTTTGGCGCTCAATATACCGGGCATAAAACGCATTCGTTTCTTCATGACTTTCAGCGAAAGCTATCTCAACCATCTCCGCTGCCTGCAAAATGTGGGTATGACTTCAATAAAGCCTATAAATTATGAAGGCATGGAGATAGTACCGCTCCAGTTCTTAAAGGCTGTACTGCCAGACCCGGCCACTCTTGGCCCGCGCACAAAGGGCAAGACCAATATAGGCTGCATTTTCCGCGGCAAGAAGGACGGCAAAGAAAAGACTTATTACCTCTATAACGTATGCGACCACGAGAAATGCTATCAGGAAACTGGTTCCCAGGCCGTCGCTTATACGACCGGCGTACCTGCAATGATAGGCACAATGATGCTGATGACGGGCAAGTGGAAAAAACCAGGCGTCCACAACATTGAGGAGTTTGACCCCGACCCGTTTATGGAGGAGCTCAACAAATGGGGGCTGCCGTGGAAGGAAAGCTTTAATCCGGAGCTTGTAGACTGATGAGGATAGATGAACTTCCAACCCCGTGCTATGTTGTCGATGAAGCGCTTATCGAAAAGAATCTTAAGATTCTGCGGGGTGTAATGGACAGAACGGGCTGCCGTATTCTGCTCGCACAAAAAGCGTTTTCGATGTATGCGCTTTACCCGCTGATCGGGCAGTATCTAAGCGGTACTGCCGCGAGCGGCTTATATGAGGCAAGGCTCGGCAGGGAAGAGATGGGGAAGGAAAACCATATCTTTTCGCCGGCCTACCGTGACGATGAAATTGACGAGATAGTATCGCTGTGCGACCATATAATCTTCAACTCGTTCTCCCAGCTTGAAAAATTTAAGGACAAGGTGCTTAAAGCTGGGAAGAGTGTCGGGCTGCGCATTAATCCCGAGTTTTCAACGCAGGAAGGGCATGCAATCTATGACCCATGTGCTCCCGGTTCACGACTCGGGGTAACACTATCTAACTTTAAGCCAGAACTTCTTGACGGCGTGTCTGGCTTGCATTTCCACACACTTTGCGAGCAAGACTCTGACGCGCTGATAAGTACCGTAGAGGTAGTGGAAGAAAAGTTCGGCCCGTGGCTTTCGCAAATGGAATGGCTCAATTTCGGCGGCGGTCATCACATTACAAGGCCGGGATATCATATTGAAGCGCTTGAAGATTGTATCAAGAGGATACAGGACAAATACGGCGTCACAGTCTATCTCGAACCCGGTGAGGCTATTGCGCTCAACGCCGGTTTCTTGATAACCACAGTCCTCGATACGCTCAAAAACGGCATAGATATTGCCATCCTCGACACCTCCGCTGCATGCCATATGCCCGATGTACTCGAAATGCCATATCGTCCTCCCCTCCTAAATTCGGGTGAGCCCCATGAGAAAAAGTACACCTACCGTTTGGGCGGGCCTACCTGCCTTGCGGGGGACATCATCGGAGATTACTCGTTTGATGAACCGCTCAAAGTAGGGGACAGGCTCACTTTCGGCGACATGGCTATATATTCGATGGTGAAGAACAACACCTTCAACGGCATGCGCCTCCCGTCCATAGCTCTGAGGGATAAGAACGGAGACTGCAAAATAATCCGCAGCTTTGGCTACGATGATTTTAAAACAAGATTGTCATAATAATTTGCCTATATATAAAAAGCCTTATGCGCAAAATGACGCATAAGGCTTTTTCAATTTAATTTAAATCCCTCACAATTAATAAATTCCCCGTTTCCGGACTTTCAGTCCGAAAACGGGGAGCTGCTATAAAATATTCGCGATGTTTATTTGAATTCAAGGGTTACAGAGTGCTCTTTGCCGTCAGTGAACATAGGAATTATGCAATTGTCTGTTTTCTTGCCGTCAATACGTAAGTCGTAGGCAGAATCAATGAGCCTTGCAAAACCGCGGGGCTTAGTGATAGTTATGTTGTAAGAGCAGCCAGGCGCTTTCAGAGAATACTCAAGGCGTGTTTCATCCTCGCGCAAAACGGGGCTGAACATAATGCCGTCTTTTACATATTCAATGCCTGCCAGCGAAGTGATTGTAAGGTTGAGCCACGTTGCGGTTCCGCTGAGCAGAGGCCCGATATTCTCACCGGAATCAGCGTTGATATACTGAGTGCATATTCTGGGGTTTCCAGCGAGTTTAAACGGGTCTTCAAGGTTTTTGTAAGGCAAGACGAGGTCAATCATATAGTAGGCTAACCTTGCCATTTCCTTGGCAAGCGCCTTGTCCTTAACGCTTTTAGCCGCTTTTGCAAGCGCAGCAGTCGCCATCATCGAGGCGTGTTTGAAAACGGCTCCGTTTTCTCTGTCGCCATAGAAATAGTGGTCAGTTGCCGTATCATTTGCAAGCTTGTTTAAGTCAGCAGGGGTTGTAAGGCGGATTCCGTAGGGGGTCAGCATATACTTTTTAAGCGTATCGACCATAATGCCTATCTGCTCGTCGGTTGCGACTCCGGACAGTATTGCCCAGGAAAAACTGTTGAGGAAGTATGTGCCGTCGATATTCGGGTCGGCCGAAAGTTTATCGCCTTTTGCGCCGATGTAAGTGAAAGAGCCGTCTTTATAGCGGTTAAGCAGCACGCGCGCGAAGAAATTGCCTTTCCAAGCATATTTTTGGATTTTTTCTGAAAGGGCGCTGGAGATTTTCCTCATGCTCTGCTCAAGTTCGGCGTCTTTGTCAAGTTCCGCTATTTCGGCAAGATCGTCTACGGCGACTTTCAGAAGAAACGCATTCATAACGCTCTCGGAGTAATCACTCATAAAGCGGTCACCGTATTTGCCGCCGGTTTCTTTTAGTTGCTTGTAATAAAGCTTTTCCTTTTGTGCGCCGTCGACATAGTCATTGTCTATCTTCAGGCAATCGTTCCAGTCCGCTAAGTCAAGGAGCGGGAGACCATGGTTTCCGACAGATATAAAGGCGGAATACTGGATTATCGCCTTAAGAGTATCGCGGACAGCCCTCTTTTCGTTGTTGCCGTCAGCGACCGGCACTTCTTCGTTCAAGATTGATGTGTCCTTAGTATAGATAATATAGCGGTAATAAGCCTGCAATAACCACAGGCTGTCGTCAGAATAGAGTCCCGGCTGTTTGCCGACCCAGTAGAAATTATGGTTCGCGTATCCCATCTTGTAGACGTTTGATGTCCACTCGAACAGCAGGTTCTTCACAAAATCCTGATAGCCGAGATTGATAAAGTAGTACATGGACGCGTAAAGGTCCTGTATCTCCCTGAAACCAATCTCGCGGTAGCCTTTCTGGGTCTGGCAGAATGAGCGCGACATAAAGGTCTGGTAAAGTATCTGGAACGCCAGATTTTTATTAAATCCGGCATTAAACATCTTGTCTTCAGTTTTGAATTCGATGTATTTGCAGTATTTTTCCTGAAAATCAATAACTTCTCGCAGTGCCGACTGCACGGAGTCACTGGCTTCAAAATAGCGGAGCAGGGCTTCAAGCTCCTTCGGCATCGTTGTGTCGTCGTAGTTAGGGTTGTCTTTGCTTGAAGACATTCCAGTAAACGTGTCTATCTCGATGTCTTGTCCGGGCATAATGGTGAAAGGCGTTCCCAACGCGAAGAAACCCGGGCCTTTGCGGTTCAGCTTATTGTTTAAATGCTCGCCGCCCGCCGGATGTTCCAATGTCCCGTTGCCGACAAAATCATTGTAATCTGTGCAGAAGCTCTTCGGGAATATACGCTTACCATCCTTACGGACAAACATTGTCACAAAGCGCGTATCTTCATTATACTTTTTGCGGTAATAGTCGGGCGTAATGCCAATAAATTCCCCGTTGTCATTATAAAGGGCGGCGCTTTGCATAATAACATTGGTATAGGTGACGTCTTCAAAAATCGCGTGTGTCGCGGCTGTTCCGAACATGCCGGTATATGTAATGCTCAAGTTCCTTTTCCGTTCGGAATTATTCTTTATGTTGATTATCTGTATTTCAGTTGCAAGGGGCAGCCCTTTCTTTTGAGGGCAGAGGAAAATTGTTCTGGTGATTTCGAGTTTGCATGCCGTTTTATATTTTATAACCGTTCTGTTGCAGGAATGGATGCACTTTGCTTCGAGGATATTGTCGTCGTCAACGGACCCGGAATAGAAAATCTGCTTGCCGTTTTCATATAAATAAAATTGCCTGTTTGCCGGGAAGCCGTTTTCCTCTTGGCGCATATCATATCTTGTTGCAAGCACCTGTGTTGCAGCGTGCGACCTGAATGAACCTCTGCCGAACCGGTCGACTACGCTCTTTGGCGTTGTCTGCAAAGTTCTGTTGAAACCGAGCCTGTTTCCAATCAAGAGATTGACATAAAAATGCGGCCCGGGAGAGGGCTTTTTAAGGTCGATGACATGCTCTCCGTTTTCAGTCAATGTACCGGCCCAATTTTTGACGTCGCTGACAGTTGACTGGATAATGTCGTCTAATTCTTGGGGCAGCTTCACTTTTTGCCCGTCCTCAAAGACAAGGCAATAACGCATTCCCTCTAATGCCAGGCAAACCGATTTATTTTGGACATATTCATTTAAAAACGCGGCCAACTTACTGTTTTCAAGCAGCACCTGGATAACCGGAGCCTTAATCGGCAGTCCCGTTATGCCAATCACATTCTTGCATGATGAATCACTGTAAATTGCGTCGGCGCAGCCTGACATCGCAATAATGCTGCCGAATTTTTGTTTTAAAATTTCAAAAGGTGTCAATTTGCAGCTTCTGGGTGTAACTTTAGTTATCAAATCATGAACCTCCCATAAATTTTATGCCGAAACATTTTGATGAATTTGCGGATGGTTTATTTGAAAGTGTCTGAAATTTAATTTCGTAATGTATTTTGTGAATTTACGGCAAAAATAACTATTAGCTTGATTATCGCATATGCCAATTTGATTGTCAATATTTATGATTTAAGATATAAAATTATATAATATAAACATTAAATTACCAATTATGTATTTTATTTCATATTATAAATATACCTGACTTGCAACATAACGCTGTTTTATAAAAATTATCAATGGTTTATCCGTTTAAGCTCAGTAACGCCTAAAAAACAGCAGGGCCGTATTTTACGGCCCTGTTTTAGAATTATATAAGGCTTACAAAATAACGGTGAAAACTCAAGTCATCTGTCAGTTCTGGGTGAAAGGACGTTGCAATGATGTTATTTTGTCTTGCTGCGACAATTTTGCCGTCGAGAGAGGCCATCACATTAACGCTTTTTCCGGCCTGTTCTATCCACGGCGCGCGGATAAATACTGCCTTGATAGGTTCTTTTGAAACCTCGCTTACAATAATCTTTGTGGAAAAACTGTCAAGCTGGCAGCCATAGGCGTTTCGCCTGACTGTTATGTCCATTACTTTGAGATGTGCCGGTTCTCCGCCCGCAATGCTGTCAGCAAGCAGTATCATACCGGCGCATGTGCCCCAGACAGGCAGACCGTTATTAATTTTTTCCCTGAGCGGCTCGAGCAACTCAAAATCCCTGAGCAGTTTTCCTATAGTAGTGCTTTCCCCGCCGGGGATAATAAGTCCGTCCGCTTCATTGAGTTCGCTCAAAGTCCGTACCGGAATGGGCTTTATATCACTGAGTTTGCCCAGCATTTTAAGATGTTCTCTGAAAGAGCCCTGCAGGGCAAGTACCCCTATTGTTTTCATGTTACCAGCCCCTGTTTGCAAGGCGGTCGCTTTCATCTAAAGCAGAAAGGTCAATTCCGGGCATTGCTTCACCGAGGTCCTCTGAAACTTCCGCAATGATATCGGGCTTATCGTAATATGCAGTTGCCTTGACAATAGCACGGGCCCTCTTTTTTGGGTTGGAAGATTTGAAAATGCCGGAGCCGACGAATATGCCATCGCTGCCGAGCTGCATCATCAGTGCGGCGTCTGCCGGGGTTGCAATGCCGCCCGCAGAGAAATTGACAACCGGTAGTTTCCCGGTTTTTGCGACTTCAGCGACAAGTTCGTAAGGCGCACCGAGTTCTTTTGCAACTGTCATAAGCTCTTCGGCAGGGAGGCTTGAAATCCTGCGGATATCGGCCATGATTGTGCGCATATGGCGGACGGCCTCAACGACATTGCCTGTTCCTGCCTCGCCCTTTGTGCGTATCATGGAAGCGCCTTCGCCGATTCTTCTCAATGCTTCGCCGAGGTTGCGTGCGCCGCAAACAAACGGGGTTTTGAAAGCGTGCTTGTCGATGTGGAAGCAGTCATCCGCGGGTGTCAGGACCTCGCTTTCATCAATATAGTCGACACCGATGGACTCGAGTATTTGCGCCTCGACAAAATGCCCGATTCTGCACTTTGCCATTACGGGAATGGTAACCGCATTTTTGATTTCCTTAATCATTTTCGGGTCGGACATTCTTGCCACGCCGCCATGTTTTCTGATATCCGCCGGAACGCGTTCAAGGGCCATAACGGCAACAGCACCGGCTTCCTGCGCGATTTCCGCCTCTTTCGGGTTTGTAACGTCCATAATGACGCCGCCCTTTAGCATTTGGGCAAGATTCTTGTTGAGCTCATATCTGTCACTCATAATTATTCCTCCAAACTGTTGCGTTACAATTAATGCTATGGTATCATTATAGTTAACCATAAAAGGCAATTTCAAGCAGTTTGGTGATATTATGAATGAAATTGTATCGATACAATTTGATAAGAATGCGAAACCTTTGTATAAATCCATAGCGCGCGGCATCAAAAAGAAAATAGAGGATCAGACGATAAAAGGAGGCAGCAGGCTTCCTGCAGTAAGGCATCTTGCCAAAAATCTCGGCGTAAATATATCCACTGTTGTTGCCGCATACAAAAGTCTGGAGGAGGATGGGCTTGTCTACACAAAGCCGGGGAGCGGCACTTATTGTATGCCATCGCCCGCCCAGACGGCACAGAGCGACGAAGAAGCGAGCGAGCTTTTTTTGCGGGAAGAATTTGAAAGCGGACGTCTTATTGTTTCCGGCGATATGATAAATCTCGCAGGTAATTCGCCAAGCGCCGGCGTTTTTCCGGTCTCTGATTTTAAAAAGGCTGTGAACGAGGTTCTCGACACAGACGGAGGATATGCTTTTTCTTATCAAGAAAGTGAGGGTTACCGCCCTTTGCGGGAAATTCTCAGTGAGTTTTCGAAAAGTCATTATAGCATAGACTGTTCCGCCGACGAAATACTTGTAACGTCCGGCGCGCAGCAGGCACTGGACGTTATTTCAAAGGCGCTTATAAAGCATGGAGACACGGTTATGGCGGAACTGCCGTCATATACAGGAATCAGGTCCGTTTTTACCATCCATGGCGCAAAGATGCTTGGTATTCCGGTCGAACATGACGGAATTGACCTTAATATCACCGAATATTATGCAAAAAACTGCAGACCGAAGTTCCTTTATATCATGCCGGTTTATCAGACTCCGACCGGCGTGTGCCTTTCGGCGGAAAAAAGGCGCCGCCTGATTGAGCTTGCCGAAAAATATGATTTTTATATCGTTGAAGATGACCTTTTCAGTGATTTGAACTTGGTCGGGGAAAGGCTTTTTCCACTCAAGAAGGAAGATACCTGCGGCAGGGTTATCTATGTAAAGAGCTTTTCAAAGCTGATGATGCCGGGTATCAGGACGGGATTTATCATAACCCCCAAAAAACTCTTTGAAAATATGGCAAAGGCAAAATATGCTACAGACTTATCAGGTTCAGGTTTTATTCAGCGTGCTCTTGCCGTTTATTTCAAAAACGGCTTTTGGAATAAGAACATAGAGGGCCTTGTGGGATATTATCGCAAACGCCTTGAGATAACCCTTCGGGCGGTCAATTCATTTAAACGGTATGGAATCGGCCATGCCGAGGTAAAAGGCGGCTTTGGCGTTTGGCTCAATCTGCCCTCGAACGTGACCGATATGGACATCTATTATAAATGCAAGCAGAGAAAGGTAATTGTAGCGCCCGGCAGCTCTTTCTACCTCACCCCTGCCGCAGGATATCAGCACCATCTCCGCCTGAGCTTTGCTTCAAGTGAGCGCCTGACGGACGGGCTTAAAATAGTGGGGGAATGTATCAAATCCGCCGTCAATGAAACATCGACCCATACAATTTTTATTTAATGTAAATCAGCCTCGGCCGGTTATCGTAAAAAATACAAGCAAGGCGTTGAGGACAACTATTACGCAGGTTATAATAATACCCAATGCCTGTACCCAAGGTTTGTTTACAAGACTGCCCATCAAATCTTTTCTGCCGGATATTATCAGCAGTTGTATGACAGGTATCGGCAGAATGAAGCTCAGCACCACCTGGCTGATTACTAATGCGTACATCGTGTTTAACCCTAACCCGATTATAATCAGCGCTGGAAGCATGGTAATAAGCCTTCGGAGATTTACGGGGATATTTAAATTGATAAACCCCCTCATAATAGTTTGCCCGGCCATAGTACCGACTGCTGAAGAAGAGAGCCCGGAGGCGAGCAGGGCAATGCCGAATACCCCGCTTGACAGCGAACCCAATAGTGGTTCAAGTGACTTGTGGGCCTGCTGCATCGTTTCGACAACAATGCCGCTGCGGTGAAAAACTGCGGCAGAAACTATGACCATTGCCGCATTAACAAAAAATGCGATATTCATTGCAATCACTATATCGATTTTTTCCATTTTTAGATGGTGCTTTTTTTCTTCAAAAGAGCCTTTTTTGCATCTGCATTGGACCAACTCCGAATGTAGATAGATTACATGGGGCATTACAGTTGCGCCGAGCATACCGACCGCTATTGTGAGGGCTTCCTTGTTCGGGATCGAGGGTATGAGCGTATGAAGCGCAACCTGTGCCCAATCTGGTTTTGCAAGAAAGATTTCAATTAAGTAGGCTATGCAGATTATTGCGACCAAAACTGTTATTATTATTTCGACAATCTTCTGACCGTATTTCTCCATATAGCAGATGAAGAAAGTCAAAACGCCGGAGAGAAGTGCCGCATAAAACATCGGTATGCCGAACAATAGGTTTAATCCCAACGTAGCGCCGAGAAATTCCGCAAGGTCAGTCGCCATCGCGCCAATTTCAGCCAGCATCCAGAAAAAACAGTTTAAGCTTTTTGGGAATACTTTAGCGCACATTTCCGGCAGATTATGTCCGGTAGCTATTCCAAGCTTTGCGGATAAGGTCTGCAAGAATATTGCCATAATGTTGCTCCATAGGATTACCCATATGAGCGCGTAATTAAATTTTGAGCCGCCGCTTATGTTGCTTGCGACGTTGCCAGGATCCACATAGGCTACGCTCACTACGAATGCAGGCCCTATGTATTTTAAAAGGTTTGCAAACCCTGTTTTTCTGCGGGAAAAATGCCTTACAGCGATGCGGTTGCTTTGGGTGTGCAGATTGAAATCAGTTTCGCTTTCCAAGGTTATCACTCCATGAGATTGATGTTTTGTTGAGACATTAACTTTCAATAAACAATTTAGGCGCCTCTAAAATACTTGTCTTATTCAGACTATGTCAATCTCATGGCTTTTGCTACCAGCGTTTACTGACAGAAAAAAGGGCCGCGCAAAGGCGCGGCCCTATATTAGTCTGTTTTAGCGGCAAGCTCGGCATAAAGGCCGGGTTTTTCGCTTACGCATTTATTAAAATGTATAATCCTTTCAAGCGTTTCGTCGGATACGATATGTTCAATGCGCTCGGTGTCAATGAGCAGATTTTTGCTGATACCGAGGTTTTTGAGAAAAGTCTCAATAATCCTATGCCGTTCCAGCAGATACCGTCCCAGCTTGGCACCCTTGTCGGTAAGAATGATGATATCGTATTTCTTGTACTTGAGAAGCCCGTGTTCCGTCAGTTTTTTGACCATGCTTGTCGCCGAAGGCGGCCTCACGTTTAAAAGCTGAGCGAGGGTATTTACACGCATGTAATTTTGCGATAAGCTATATCTGTAAATCATTTCAAGGTAATCTTCCATCGCTGGAGTCAGCAGTTTCCGGTTTTGCTCAAGAATTTGATAACCGCGGACAGTATGAAAATCCGGCATAACGCTCATATTAGTCACTACCTAACCGTCTTAATAATCTGGCTTTGTTACAGCATATGCAAAACACAAAAGACATATTAAAAAATTTATTGGCAGCTAAGTTCCCGGAAATATGAGCGGCAAGGTAAACTATTTGTTGCGGCGTATATATTCTATTATGCTTCTTCCGGCAATAGCGCCTTCTCCAACCGCGACGGATATCTGTTTGAACCCGCCGGTGCAGTCGCCGGCCGCGAATAAGCCGTCGATATTTGTCTTTTTGCTGCTGTCGGTTATGATAATGTTTCCCTTAGTGGCGACGCCGAGTTTAGTGGCAAAATCTATGCTTGAAGCCGTCTCGCCCGCCACAAAGAGGCCATCAAGCTTTTCCGAACCGCTGTCAAGCACGATTTCTTCGAGCTTTTCGCCGCCGGACAGTTCAATTACTTTGTCGATACAAATTTTATATCTTTCAGCTTCTTTCGCATAAACCCCTGAAAAATCTGCGCTTTTACCGTTTGTGAAAATTGTTATGTCTTTAGTAAACGGTAAAAGCTCCATTGCTTCCTGAACGGCGTAATTTCCGTTGCCTAAAATGCCTACTTTTTTATTTTTAAAAAAGAACCCGTCGCAGGTGGTGCAGTAGCTGACCCCCTTGCCTTCAAACTTATCCATGCCGGGTATTTTCGGCCTTTTCGGCGGCAATCCGGTGGCAATGAGAACGGCTTTAGACAGATATTCTGTTTTAACAGTCCTTGTCGTGAACACTCTGTCGAATTCAATAGCAGTGACTTCATCTTTTTCAACAATGACGCCTAAGCGCTTAGCCTGTTTAATACCGGTCTCAAGCAGCTCTTTTCCGCTTATCGGATTTTCAAATCCATAATAGTTTTCGACTTTGTCTGCTTTTTCGAGCGAACTTCCCGATGAGCCTATGACCAGCGTTTTAAGGTTAGCTCTAACTGTATACAGGGACGCGGAAATTCCTGCCGGTCCGGCCCCGATTATAACTACATCAAAATATTCCATTCTATTACCTTCCCATTTGTCTTTGATAATATTATGATACCCAGCCTTATTATTGTCAACGTAGGCAAAAAATAGATTATGCGTTGGGGTTGCAATAGTTTGCAATGTTATTGATTGTTTTTGTTTAGTGTGTTAAACTTATACAAGCTTGATATTATAAAAAGTATTGCTTGGAGGTTAATAAAAAAATATGGCAAAGGTCAAAATACTTTCAGACAGTACATGCGATTTGCCAGCTGAAATCATTGAAAAATATGATATTGGCATAATTCCGCTGTACATAAATTTGGGAGGCAAAGTATATAAAGACAATAAGATAGATGTAACACCGAGCATTATATATGATTTTGTAGAAAAAACAGGCGAGCTTCCGGGCACTATTGGAGCCACTGTTGAAGATTTTAAAATAGAGTTTGAAAAGTGGCATAATGAAGGCTATGAGATAGTCTGCCATACGATTTCAAGCGATATGTCATGCACATATCAAAATGCGGTAATTGCTTCTGAGGGCATTGATGGTGTGTATGTTGTCGATTCGAGGAACCTTTGCACCGGCGTAGGGCTTTGCGTGATGAATTCAGCAGAGCTCGCTATGCAGGGTAAAAGTGCCGCTGAGATCGCAGAAAGCACCGCCGAATTTACAAAGAAAGTAAACACATCATTTGTTATAAATACGCTCGATTATCTTAAAAAAGGCGGCAGATGCTCCAGCGTAGCGGCGCTCGGCGCAAATCTTTTAAAAATCAAGCCCCAGATTGTGGTCGACGGCGGAACAATGAGAGTGGGCAAGAAATTCAGAGGGCCGCTTTCAAAAGTCCGGATGGAATATGTTGATACCTTGTTCAAAGACAAGGACGATATTGACACCAGAAGAGTAGTTTTGGCTCATACATATGGCGTTAGCCGCGAACAGCTTGACGCTTTGCGTGACAGGATAAATCAATATATCAGTTTTGACGAAATCATCGAAACCGAAGCGGGTGCTACAATAACATCCCACTCTGGGCCCGAAACGATTGGAATTATGTTTATTCAAAAATAATAGTCAATTTTTTTATGGATTGGTTATTTTAATAATTTTCATAATCTGATATAATAAAAAGCGGGGATTGTTATAGGATTTAACTAAAACCTCCCCAGAAACTATAAAATATATAAAAATATTGCCGATATTTACATTGAATAATTATTAGTGTTTTCGGGATATAGATGTTTGCTGGGAGGTACTGATTAATGAATCAGTCATTGATTGGCAGTGCTTACGATAAAAAGCTCTGCGAATTGTTCGATAAACTATTTTCAATGGGGAACTATTTCGCCGATGACGTAAGCCTCCGCAGCGAAAATTTACTGGGATCAAAATTTCACCTAACTCCCCGCGATTTATTATGGCTGTATTTCAAGGTTCAAAAAGCGTTCGATATACAAATCCCGCACCAAACCCTTGCTAAGTATAAATTCTTAACCTACAATGGAATACTTAATATAATAAATGATGTCAAGACGTCTTCCAAAAAAGCGGTATAATACTTAAACCAGTATCGGTCCCTCAAAGCTTTTAGGCTTTGAGGGGCTTTTTGCTGCCCGCTGGAAGGCGCTTTTTTGGCGGGTGAGCCGCAAACGCATGAATGTGAAAATTTGTATCAAAAAGTGCGGCCTTGCATATTATATAACAAACGGCTTTAGACCGTTATTGCCTTAGAGGAAAAGTGGAGTGATGCGACATGAAAATGCGCCTATTTGCTGTCGCAATATCTGCCATTTTTCTCGGAATCGGAATTCTCTTAGCCTGCTTTTTACCCGCTTCTGTTCTTGTAATTGTAATATCGCTTGCAATAATAATTATTGGGTTCTGCTGCCTTAAGAGGTAATACATAAAGGCGGCATAATGTCATATAAAGTTCCGCTTTGCCGCCAAAGCGGGGCTTTGGTTGTTTGAAAAAATATGTGCCGGCGGCAGAATGGGGGTTTTTATGAAAGTTGTTGTTTGGAAAAGCCCTAAATTTCTGCGCGGCTTTTTCCGTTTACTGTTCGGTATAAAAAGCCAGGATTAGAAATCCGGGTAATATTACAGGCATTTTACCGCAAAGTTTCGGCTTTGCGGTATTTTTTTTGCATATCGGAGTGCATATCCAAATATATTTATATTGCATTACTGCATGTCATGGAATCGGTGACAAGGAAGCGCAAATGTTGCGAAAAATCGAGGACTGCGCCGATTTGTCCATGATACGATTCTGAAAAGGAGATGGAGATATGGACTTACCAGTAAACCGAGCTGCTGTTCGTATAAACAAACTGGCGTTTGATGGCACAGCAGACCTGCCCATTGAAGGCGATGTCCTGCTGCCGGATTACTGCCCGGATATCGCGAGGGTACTCAATACTGAGGCATGTGCAAAAATAGATACAAAAACGCTTGATATGGGACGTCTAAATGTCAGCGGCACGTTTTGTGTCAGAATCATATATATCCCCGATAATTCGAGCTCGATAAGATGTTTTACTTATGAGAGCACACTTACACACACCTTTGAAGCGGCTGGCGTCGACCGCAACGATATGGCGAAAGCGAAAGCCAGAGTTGATTATGTCAACTGCAGGCCGATCAGTCCGAGAAGATTTCAGATTAAGGCTTCGGTTTCAATCTCTGCGAAGGTATGGAGCCGCAAGGACGAGGAAATTGTCACAGGGTGTGACGACGACAGGGTCGAGATGCTCAGCAGGCGCATAAAAGTCAGCAGCCCGATAGGTTTTGCCGAGCGTCCATTCAGCATCGAGGACGAACTTGAGGTAAGCTACGGCAAACCTCCTGTTGCCTCGATAGTGAGATGTGACGCGGCAGCGGTTGTGCAGGATTACAAGGTTATTGCTAATAAAATCATTACAAAGGGCGAATTGGTTCTACATACGCTTTATTCGCCGGAAGCGGAAGATTCAAGGCTTGAGGTTATGGACCATTCCCTGCCGCTGAGCCAGATAATTGACCTCGAGGGCGTTGATGAGCAAAGCATTGTCAGCGTTAAATATGAGGTTAAAAAGATAAATGTTGAGATGGCGGCTAATGAAGACGGTGAAAACCGGATAATGTCGGTCAAGGCGGAAATAAACGCTATGGCGAGCGCGCGGAGCAACGGCGAGGTTACAGTCGTTGCAGATGCGTATAGCCCTGTTTATGAAATGGAAATCCAGATGAAGCCGCTTTCCGTCGAATACATTACAGACGTCATTAAGTCTAATGAAACGGTAAAACTTTCGGTTGAAGCGCCCGGCGACGGTTTTTCAAGCGTTACCGATTGTGTAGTCAAACCCGAAACCGTGACGGCAAAGGCAGAGGGCAAGAATCTTGTCATAACCGGCGAAATGAGTATATCGGTAATGGCGTCGGATATGAATGGCGGGCCAGTATGCCTTGAACGATCCGCTCCCTTTACCATTAACGAGCCGATGAGTGCTCCGAGCGCCAATATCCGCTGCGAACCGGATATTACAGTCGTCGCAGCCACCTTCAGCATTGTTCCCGGCGGCATTGATATCCGCTGTGACTGCATGGTGTCCGCGATAGTGTTCAGTGTTGACAGCGAAAATGTCGTCGCTGATATGTCGCTTGACGAGACAAAGCCGCGGGAGATAAAACAGAAAACGCTTACATTGTATTTTGCCGACGGCGGGGAGAGCCTGTGGAACATTGCCAAGCGCTACAATACGTCGGTGGAGGCAATCAAACGCGAAAACAATCTTGAAGAAGATACGCTTCCAGAGCGTTCAATGCTGCTTATACCCAAAAAGCACTGCGCGAAAAACTGAAAGCAATACTCATTTCAGCTTGCCGCAGCGGCACAAAAATTAATTGACAAGGGGGATAAGTATGGAAAGCCGCAGCATATATCAGGATATAGCGCAGCGCACGGACGGTGATATTTACATTGGCGTTGTAGGTCCGGTCCGCACGGGAAAATCCACGTTCATCAAAAGGTTTATGGAGAGTCTCGTGATTCCGAACATAGAGAATTCCTATAAGAGGGAGCGGGCAACCGATGAACTGCCGCAGAGCGCTGCGGGACGTACTATAATGACGACGGAACCTAAATTCATTCCAAATGAGGCTGTGGAAATAAGGCTTAAGGACAACGCAGTTTTCAGGGTAAGGATGATCGACTGCGTCGGCTATATCGTGCCGAGCGCGCTCGGATATATAGAAAACGACAATCCGCGCATGGTTATGACGCCGTGGTATGACAAGGAGATTCCGTTCAATATGGCGGCGGAGATCGGGACCCGGAAGGTAATAACCGACCATTCTACCATAGGGCTTGTAGTCACCACCGACGGCAGTATCGGGGAGATCCCGAGGGATGAATATGCCGAGGCCGAGGAACGGGTAATTGAGGAGCTTAAGGATATTAATAAGCCATTTGTAATACTGCTCAACAGTACGCAGCCTACAGCAGCTTCGACATTGGCCCTCCGCGCTGAGATGGAGAACAAGTACAACGTGCCGGTAATTCCCGTAAACTGCCTTGAGCTCGGGGAAAACGAGATAAGGAGCATAATTGAGACTGTCCTGTTCGAGTTCCCGGTCAAGGAAATTGGCGTCGACCTGCCCGACTGGATAGCGGCCCTCGATATGGACCACTGGCTGCACTCTTCATTGTATAATACAATAAATGAAGCCGCGAAGAATATTACAAAGATAAGAGAAGTCCGCAATACGGTTGAAAGCATCGCCCAAAATGAAAATGTAACTAATGTTATGGTTACAGGCGTAGACCTCGGGAGCGGTACTGCATCAATCGCAATTACTGTTTCGCCCGGCCTGTTTTATCAGGTGCTTGGAGAGACGACCGGATTTAACATTTCAGGTGAAGGCGACCTGATTGAGCTTATGATGTCGCTTTCAAAGATGAAAAAGGAGTATGACAAGATAAAAGGCGCCCTCGAAGAAGTGAACGCGACTGGGTATGGAATCGTAATGCCGACGGTAGAGGAACTCAAACTCGAAGAGCCAGAAATGCTTAAACAGGGCGGACGTTTCGGGGTACGCCTCGAAGCCAGCAGCGATTCAATACATATGATAAAATGCCGCGTCGTTACGGAAATCAATCCGCTTGTCGGCTCGGAGAAGCAGTCTGAGGAGCTGGTAAACTACCTCCTCAAAGAATTTGAAGATAACCCGGATAAGATATGGGATTCGAACATCTTCGGCAAGTCGCTCCACGAGCTTGTCACCGATGAGCTGCACAATAAGCTCCACCATATGCCCGCGGACGCCAGACTTAAGATTCAGGAGACACTCGAGCGAATAATCAACGAGGGCTGCGGAGGGCTTATTTGCATCCTGCTTTAAGGAACGCATATATTAAAAGAGAGCCGTCTGGCTCTCTTTTTTTATCAGGTTGTGCTATAATAAAAACAAGGCTAAATTTTGATGAAAGTGTGTTCTGATGGCTGACTATAAGCTGCTTTTGTTTGACGCTGATGAGACGCTTTTTGATTTTAATAAGGCGATGCGCGTGTCGCTTTCGCGCTGTCTTGAGCATTACGGCGTAGAGTGCAGTGCCGAAATGCTGGACACCTTTGATAAAATCAATATAAAGTACTGGAATATGTATGAGAGCGGCAAAATATCACGCCCTAAAATGCAGAAAAGCCGGTTTGAAGAGTTTTTGTCCCAATTCAATATAGACTGCGACCCCGAAGAGTTTGACGCGCTTTATATAGACAATCTCGCTTTCTGCCCGTTTTTATATGACGGGGTAGAGGAACTGTGCAGGGAGCTGTCTGGCCGTTACAGGATGTCTATTGTGACAAACGGCATAGCATATATGCAGCGGAAGCGTATCGAATCGTCGTCCATCAGAAAATATTTCGAACACATAATAATATCCGACGACGCGGGGTATCCAAAACCGGAAAAAGGCTTTTTTGACTATGTTTTCAGGATTTACAGCGATATTCCCCGCCGCGCCGCGCTGGTGATTGGGGACTCACTCGTGGCAGATATAAAGGGCGGCATTGACGCCGGCACTGCGACATGCTGGGTCAACCCCAGCGGAACTTGCAGCGACGGTACTATCAAGCCGGACTATGAAATAAAGAACATCAATGAACTGCGCACGCTTCTTCTTTAAACTATGACTGCAATCAAATCGGAGGATTATAATGCAAACAGTATTTAAATCGTATAAAAAAGATTTTGAACATTCCTATTCATTCGGAGCATTTCCGACAATAGAACTAATAAAATCAAAGCCCGAAAAGGTCATAAAGGTTTTTGCCAGCACCTCTTACAGGGAGGAAGGACGCGAAGAATTAGAGAATCTCTGCAGAAAAAATAACGTGGAGCTTGAAATAAACGATAAAGTCATCTCCCGTTTAAGCCCAAAGGAGAGCTGCCTTGTCATAGGGGCTTTCAAAAAGTATGAGTGCGAGCTTCAAAAGAATGTCCCGCATGTGGCGCTGCAAAACCCGAGCAATATGGGCAATCTCGGCACAATAATGAGAACTATGCTCGGCTTCGGCGTCCATGACCTTGCAATTATCGGCGGCGGTGCCGATATACTTGACCCGAAGGTTATCCGCGCTTCAATGGGCGCCATATTCCGTATAAGATTTTCCCATTTTGATACGATTGAACAATATGCAGAGATATTCACATCTCACGAGCTGTATCCGTTCATGCTTGACGGCGAGCTGTCGCTTTCGGATATGCCGCCGCGTTCGGACAAGCCCTTTACGCTGATTTTCGGCAACGAGGCGACGGGCCTTGACGAGCATTACAAACAGATAGGCAAAAGCGTCGTTATAAAACATTCCGGAGAGATAGATTCACTCAATCTCTCGATTGCAGCGGGCATAGCGCTTTACGAGTTTACGAAGAAACGCTGACGATAGGGTGTGTTTTATTGCCAAGTAATTAATCCTTGCCCTCCATAAACCAGCGGTTGCCCTCAAGGAACATATAAGCTTCCTTTCCCTGTATCCGGCAGGTATATCGGATTCCGCAGCCTCCTGCTTTTAGAGATGCTGCTGGGCGTATATCAATAATGCGGTCGACTTCATAGTTCCGCCCGTCCTCCCAAGTGAAGGAACGCGGCAAAACCTTGCCGTCTGCGGTAAAGTCAGCATTTACTGCGACGTAAACCTTTCGCATAATAACCACTCCATATAATATCAAAAAGGAACGTCGTTCCCTTATATTATATCATGCCGTACATTGATGTAAACAGGAAATTTTTGCGCAAAGACAAAAAATCCGGTTCGGTTTGAACCGGATTTTTTATTGCGTTTTTAACTGTAAAAACTGTAGAAATGCATATAATTAATAAAAGATAAGTCCCGAAATCCAAATTGCAAAAATGTAAGTTTATTCATTATAGTCTTGGACGCCAGACAATTTTACGCTAAAGAGAAAGGAATGACTGCATGCATGGGCGATTTTGATAAGATGCGAAAGACTTTGCTTGAGGCGGCAAAGAACAACAGGCTTGAGGAAACTGCCGAGAAATTAAAGAATGAGGTGCCAAAGGAAGAGCAAAGAGCGCTTGACAGCCTTCTGCACCCTGAAAGATACGGGCCTGTCGTTCAGCTTTCCGATTGTGTCTGTGCTGACGGCGAAGCGAAATGTGAGTTACACTGCCTTTTTGATGGGATAAAGCGCGATAAAGACGGTAAACTCATCGTTTCAACGGACTGCGCGGGATGTGGGCTTTGCATAGAAGACTGTGAAAATCATGTCCTTGCTGGCAGAGTAGATCTAATACCATTAATGAAGCTGCTCGCCGAGCATAAGACCCCTGTTTATGCGATGATTGCGCCTGCTTTTTCAGGCCAGTTCAGTGAAAAAGTAACGGCCGGCAAACTCAGGAGCGCATTCAAGGCGGCCGGGTTTTACGGAATGATTGAGGTGGCTTTATTTGCCGATATACTGACGCTTAAAGAGGCGTTGGAGTTTGACCGGGCCATTCAAGACGACAACGATTTTATTATGACGAGCTGCTGCTGTCCCATGTGGGTCGCGCTGATAAAGAAGAAGTATGCTTCGCTGATTCCCCATGTGCCGCCGTCGGTGTCGCCTATGGTAGCCTGCGGGCGCTCAATAAAGCATATTCATCCAGAAGCCGTGACAGTGTTTATCGGCCCGTGCATTGCGAAGAAGGCGGAGGCAAGGGAAGAGGATATCAAGGACGCCGTTGATTATGTGTTGACCTTTCAGGAGACCGCCGAGCTGTTTGAGGTCTGCGGCATAGACCCCGCCGAGATGCCAGAGGACGAAAGCGACCATTCTTCAAAAGGCGGGCGTATTTATGCAAAAACGGGTGGTGTCAGTGAGGCTGTAAAGTCTACCGTAGAAAGACTCAATCCACACAGGAAAATCGCACTTAAGGCACAGCAGGCAGACGGCATTGTCGACTGCAAAAAGATGCTTTTGGAAATAGAAAAGGGAAATATTAACGCTAATTTCATCGAGGGAATGGGCTGTAAAGGCGGATGTATAGGCGGTCCGAAGCGAATTATACCGGTTGATGAGGCAAGGGAACACATAAATAATTATGCAAAATCTGCGTCATGTAAAACGCCGGCTGACAATCCACATGTGCTCATGATTCTCCAAAAATTGGGTTTTGACACATTAGAAAGTCTTCTTGACAGAGACAATATTTTTATCCGCCAATTCAAATAATATGCATAATCTAAAAAAGAGGCTTGCACAACTCACAATTTTGAGTTATGCAAGTCTCAAATCCTATTATTCATCTGAGGAATCAAATTGAAACATTGTTCGACAAAATTATTCCATAGAAAAATGACAAAAAATAGAATGAAATGCAATATATAAGCGTAATATTATATTATCGAAATGCGATCAGCACCGTTTCGCGGTGTTGCTAAGCCGGTGAGCCAGGGTTAATCAAATAGCAATCTGCTTGAATACTGAACCGTCAAGCTTCTTGATGTAAAAGGTGCCATTTTCAAGAACACCGTAGGTGTTTGGATTGCCTTCTTTGGGCAGCGATATGGACCCGGGATTAATTATCGTAATCCCATTTTCCTTTTTTGCCACCGGAATGTGGGTGTGTCCGAAGAAGAAAACGTCCCCGCTGCTGAGAGGGGGCAATTTTTTATCGTTAAAAATGTGCCCGTGCGTCAAGAACAGCCTTTTATTCTCAAAGAGTATTGACGAATAAGTCGACGTCATCGGGAATTTGAGCACCATTTCGTCAACTTCGCTGTCACAGTTGCCCCTGACGGCGATGATTTTTGCCGCATATGTATTGAGCGTTTCTGCGACCTCTTTTGGGTTGTAATCGCGGGTCAGCGGGTTTCTGGCCCCGTGGTAGAGTTCGTCTCCCAGAATAACTATGTGGGAAGCTTCTTCAGCTTTAAATCGCTCAAGCGCTTTGTTAAGAAAATATAAAGAGCCATGAATGTCCGAGATAAAAAACAGTTTCATAGTACCTCCAAAAAGTTAAATAAATGGCTGAAAGTTGACAAAGTCATTCATTGAGAATAGAATTATTAAGCTTTTGGCTTTTTCACCTTTATATTATAACATTTGAGCGCCAGTTTAACAAATTACATCGCTAAAATATCAATATATGAAACAAAACGAAACACTTATGCGCGAATCTTTGTTAATTAGATAAATATTACGGTGGGATATATATGCAAAAAGCTGTTGACACGCTTTGTGGCTACAATATATAATACATTGTATGCTGATTTAAATATAGGGATAATATGACGGCTGGACAATTGTAAAATTCACGAAATCGTTTTATCCATTAAATCTAATTTATTTAAATTTTTGTTACTTATTTTATTATTCAAAAACAAGGACTGATAGAAGGAAGCGGCTTTGTTGATGAGAAAATATTCGGAGGTAGATTGATTTGCGCTATGTTCTAAAGCGATTAGGACTATCATTAATTACATTATTCTTTATTATAACTGCTACATTTTTTCTAATGCATCTTGTACCAGGAGGACCATTCCAGAGCGACAGAAATCTGCCGCAGAACATAATCCATAATATGGAAGTAAAATATGGATATGACAAGCCGCTGCTTACCCAATATCGTAATTATCTTGTAGATATACTTCACGGTGATCTGGGTTATTCGGTAAAACAGCATGGCCGGTCTGTCAATGAAATGATAGGTACATATTTCCCTGTATCAGCACGTCTTGGCTTGGTAGCTATTGCCTTTGCCTTTGTACTTGGAACAATCATGGGTATCGGTTCGGCTCTTAAAAACGGAAAAGCGCTGGACCACGGCATAATGATTTTGGCGACAATAGGAACCTCAGTACCGTCATTTGTTATAGCGACTGTTAGCATGATAATTTTCGGCGTACAGCTTAAATGGCTTCCTACTTACGGGCTTGATACGCCGCAGAAATATATATTGCCGGCTTTTGCGCTTTCATTTTTCCCGCTGAGCTTTATTGCAAGGCTTATGCGTTCGAGTATGCTTGATGTTATAAATCAGGATTACATTAAAACGGCGAGAGCGAAGGGACTCAGTGAATCTGTGGTCATCATCAAGCATGCCGCAAGGAATGCACTGCAGCCTGTAATTACATATCTCGGTACTCTGACCGCAGGAGTTCTTACGGGAAGCTTTGTTATTGAAAAGGTATTTACGATTCCCGGCCTCGGAAAATCATTCGTTGAGAGCATATTCAACCGCGATTACCCATTGATTATGGGAACTACGGTATTCTATGCTGCACTTCTTATTTTAATATACTTCTTGGTCGATGTTCTTTACGCTGTTATCGACCCGAGGATTAAGTTTGGGAAATAGGGGAGCATAAAATGGAGAATTTAAAGATTTCCGACGAGCTGTTTGTGCCCGCCACAAAAGAGGAGCGCGAAGGCATCCAGGTTATGCGCGAGCCGTCCTCTTACTGGAAAGATGTATATAAAAGGTTCTGCAAAAATAAAGTAGCTGTCGTTTCTTTTTGGTTTATTGTTGTAGTAATACTTGTTTCAATAATAGGCCCTTATATTTCGCCGTACAGATATGACCAGCAAATTAAAGGCAGTGAATTTATCCGCCCGTTTGTCAACTGGTCACATCCTCTCGGAACTGATAATTTCGGCAGAGATGTGTTTGTACGCCTGATGATGGGCGCCAGGATTTCACTCGCCATTGGTATCGTGGCAAGCCTTATGATACTGGTAATCGGCGTTATATACGGTGCGATTTCCGGATACTTCGGTGGCTGGGTAGACAATATAATGATGCGTATTGTTGAAATTATTTCTTCAATCCCGTCACTTCTCATTATCATTCTTCTGTCGGTTGTAATATCTCCGAACTTGAGGGCATATCTTGACGCGCATCCTAACAATACATTCTTAAAGACGATAGGCGGTTCTCTGCTGTGCATCTTCATTACATTTGCACTGCTGTATTGGACTGATATGGCACGAATGGTCCGCGGACAGATACTCAGCGTCAAAAACGAGGAATATGTTGCGGCCGCAAAGGCGCTTGGTGCTAAACCGGGACGCATTATCAGGAAGCACCTTCTGCCGAACAGCATGGGCGTAATCATTGTTACCGCGACGCTCAACATTCCTACCGCGATATTCACGGAAGCGTATCTGAGCTTCTTAGGCCTTGGAGTTTCTGCACCGATGTGCTCACTCGGTTCACTTGCAAGTGACGCTTTGTCCGGTATTTACTCATATTCATATCTGCTTATCTGTCCTTCAATTTTGATAAGCCTTATTATACTTGCATTTTATCTTATCGGCGATGCACTGAGAAACGCTCTTGACCCAAGAATGAAGAAATAAATAAGGTAATTAGACTGCCAAAATCCTGATTATCAGCAGGGAATACGTCAGGAGGTAAAAATGGAAAATCTACTTGAAATAAAACATCTAAAAGTATCGTTTTTTACGCCTGCGGGTGAGGTAAAGGCGGTAAACGATATATCATATACACTCGGCAAGGGCGAAATTCTCGGCGTCGTCGGTGAATCTGGCTCTGGCAAGAGTGTTACAGCGAGTACGGTAATGGGACTCGTCGAGAGCCCCGGACGTATAGTTGGCGGTTCTGTCATTTTTGACGGAAAAGACGTCACTAAGATGAGCAAACAGGAAATCCGCAGTCTCCGCGGAAGAGAAATCGGAATGATCTTTCAGGATCCGATGACTTCGCTGAACCCGGTATATACTATCGGTGCTCAGATTAAAGAAGGATTAAAGCTTTATTACGGATTAAAAGGCAAAGAGGCTGACAAGAAAGCCATAGAGCTGCTCAAGCTCGTAAGTATAAATGAGCCTGAAAGGCGCTTAAAGCAGTATCCTCATGAATTTTCCGGCGGCATGAGACAACGCGTTATGATAGCGATGGCGCTTGCCGGCAACCCAAAGATGCTTATTGCTGACGAGCCTACAACGGCACTTGATGTTACTATTCAGGCACAGATTCTGGAAATAATAAAAGAACTTCAGAAGAAAATAAACATGTCCGTTATGCTTATAACCCACGATCTCGGTATTGTGGCGGACAAGGCAGATAAAGTTGTAGTTATGTATGGTGGCAGGATAGTCGAATCTGCACCGTGTGAGGAAATATTCCGCAATCCGGCGCATCCTTACACAATCGGGCTTTTGAATTCGATACCGAAACTTGACAGTTCCGATCCGCTGGTGCCGATTGAAGGCACGCCGATCGACCTGCTCAATCCTCCGAAGGGATGTCCGTTTGCGCAAAGATGCCAGAAGTGTATGAAAGTATGCCTTTCACACATGCCTCCTTACACAAAGATTTCAGAAAATCATGAGAGTGCTTGCTGGCTTCACGATCCGAGAGCAAAGGCAGCAGCGGGAAAGGAGGCTGTTAAATGAGCGAGGAACTTATAAGAACAGAAGGACTAAAACAGTATTTTCATGTAAAAAATAATTTTAGCCGCGGAGTCGTCAAAGCTGTTGACGGCATATCGCTTTCCATAGCAAAAGGTGAAACATTAGGCCTTGTCGGTGAAAGCGGATGCGGAAAATCTACATTTGGAAGAACACTTTTAAGATTGATTGAACCGACAGACGGCAAGATTTTCTATGAGGGCAAGGATGTAACAAAAGGCGATTTTACACCCTACCGCAGGAAGATGCAGATCATATTCCAGGATCCATACGCTTCTCTTGACCCCAGAATGACTGTTGCGGATATTGTCGGTGAACCCCTCGATATCCATAAGTTATACAAGAATAAAAAAGAGCGCAAGGAGCGTATAATGGAGCTTCTGCGTATGGTAGGGCTTAACTCCGACCATGCACAGCGCTTCCCGCATGAATTTTCAGGCGGTCAGCGTCAGCGTATAGGCATAGCGAGAGCGCTTGCGGTGCAGCCGTCGTTTGTCGTTTGCGACGAGCCGGTTTCGGCGCTTGATGTTTCTATACAGGCACAGATAATTAATATGCTTGAGGAAATGCAGAAAAAATTAAAGCTGACATATCTTTTTATCGCCCATGATTTGTCAGTTGTTAAACATATAAGCGACAGAGTCGGAGTTATGTATTTGGGTTCACTCGTTGAGTTAGCGCCGAGTGATGAATTATACAGAAATCCGATACATCCGTATACTCAGGCTCTTATTTCTGCAATTCCAATTGCGAAGCCGAAGTCAGAAATCACAACAAAAAGGCAGATACTAAAGGGTGAGATTCCTTCACCGCTTAATCCGCCTTCAGGGTGCAAGTTCCGCACACGCTGCCCAATGGCAAAGCCGGAATGTGCGGAGGTAGTGCCGCAATTGCATGAAGTAATGCCGGGGCATTATAGTTCCTGCATTTTAAAATAGAGAAATACTTCAAAAAATATATTAAGAGGAGAGGTTATATGAAGATCAGGAGAATCATTTCATTGGCGCTTGCCTCTGCGATGATTGTCGGTGTGTTAACTGGCTGCAAATCGCAAGGAAGCACAAATCCTGCTGAAACACCGATCAGGGTGTGCGTAGGTTCTGAGCCGAAGTCAATTGACCCGGCAATTAATCAGGCAGTTGACGGTTCAATTTATATTGTCCATGCATTTGAAGGTTTAACAAAGTACGACAAGAATGCCAAAATTGTCCCAGGTGTTGCAAAGAGCTGGGATATCAGCGATGACCAACTGACCTATACTTTCCATCTCAGAGAAGATGCCAAATGGAGCGACGGCAAACCTGTAACAGCCAACGACTTTGTTTATGCTTGGCAGAGAGCAGTTAATCCTTCAACTGCTTCAGCCTATGCGTATCAGCTCTATTATATTAAAAATGCGGAAGCTATCAACTCCCAGGCAATAGATGAATCTGGCAATCCCCAGAAAGTAAAGTTTGACAAAGACGGCAATCCCGTTCAAGACAAAGATGGCAACTATGTCGCTGATCCAAACGGAAAATATATTTCCGCAAAAGACGATGGATCTCCAATTTGGCTTGACGATCTCGGTGTAAAAGCAACTGATGACCATACCCTCGTAGTAACACTCGAGGCGCCTTGCATTTATTTCCTCGATATTGTCGGCTTCCCGGCACTTTATCCTGTTAGAAAAGACATTGTTGAAAAAGATCCAGACGGATGGGCAAATGATCCGAAAACATATATCGGCAATGGCCCGTATATCCTGAAATCATGGGAACACAACAGCAAAATGGTATTCGTAAAGAACCCGAACTACTATGATGCTAAGAACATTGTCGGTGCTGAACTTGATTTCACGCTGATGGATGACACAAACTCCATTCTCGCAGCTTTCAAGAACGGCGAACTTGACCTTGCGGATTCATATCCTACAAATGAGCTTGCAAATCTTCAGGCAAGCGGCGACGCAAAGATTTACGACCAGCTCGGTATTTACTATTATGTGTTTAATACGAAAAAAGCTCCTTTTGACAACCCGAAGGTAAGAGAAGCTCTGACTCTTGCTGTCGACAGGGATTATCTTGTTAAGAACGTTGCCAAGGGCGGACAGAAGCCCGCAGGTTCTTTCGTACCTTATGGTATCCTTGATGCTGACGGCAATACAGACTTCAGGGAAAAGGGCGGCGAAATTATCAACATCAGTGACACAAAAGCTAATATCGAGAGAGCTAAACAGGCTCTTGCAGAAGCTGGTTATCCCGACGGTAAAGGCTTCCCGACTGTTGAACTTAAGTTTAACACCGACGAAGGCCATCAGAAGATAGCTGAATATATCCAGTCCGAATGGAAAAAGAATCTCGGCATCAATGTCACCCTCGTTAACGAGGAATGGTCAGTATTTATCAATGACCGTAACACCGGCAATTACCAGGTTGCAAGAGACGGTTGGGTAGCAGACTATTCTGACCCGATGACATTCCTTGACATCTTCACAAGTACAAGCGGTAATAACGACGGTAAGTATACAAATCCTGCTTATGATAAGCTCATTTCTGATGCAAAGAAGACTGCCGATCCTAAAAAGCGTATGGAATTACTGCATCAGGCTGAAAAGACAGTGCTTGACGATTATGCCGTAATGCCGATCTACTACTACACTGACCCAGACCTCGTAAGCAAGAATCTGAAGGGTTATGTCCATTCTCCGATGGGCTATAAATTGTTCATGTGGGCTTCAATAAGCAAATAAAGCATAAACCGCAGGCTGCCCTGTGATTGACAGGGCAGCCTTTTTGTTTATAAATATCCCTATAACGACTTAATGTGATTTTGTCATTTAACGGTTATTCGACAGTTAAAATTAAAGCTTGACAAACACAATCCGTTATACTATTATGAATATAATAAAATGAGAGCGTGGTGTAGCACGCTTGTATAATAGTTAAAGCTGATGAAAAAGACAAAACCGGATACATAACCTCACAGAGAGCCGCGTGAAGCTGGGAAGCGGTAGGGAAAATCCGGCGGTTGGGCTTTGGAGTGCGGAAGGAACGCAGTTTTAAAACTGTTAGTAAAATCCGACGTTGCGCGGCGCGTTAAGCCGCATAGAGGCGGGACTGCATAGTCTATGCAGTTCAAGCAAGGTGGTACCGCAGACTGACGTCTGTCCTTGTATAGGACAGACGTTTTTTGTTGTAAATAACTGTTAGGATGTTGAAGATATATAAAAGTGTTGGGGGCTGGATATATGAAGAAATTGTTGATGGGCAACGAAGCTATAGCATTTGGAGCGATAAAAGCCGGCGTCAATGTGGTATGCGGATACCCTGGAACGCCGTCCACAGAGGTGCTTGAGACTGTTGCGAAAAATAATGACTGCGGCATATATGTAGAGTGGTCCGTCAACGAAAAAGCGGCTATGGAGCTCGCTGCTGGGGCGTCTTATACCGGCGCGAGGGTTATGGTCACAATGAAACAGGTTGGCCTCAATGTGGCGTCCGATCCACTTATGAGCCTTACATATATAGGGACAAATGGCGGAATGGTTATCGTTGTCGCCGACGACCCTGGCCCCAATTCCTCACAGACAGAACAGGATACAAGACATTTTGCAAAGTTTTCGAATCTTCCGGTTCTCGACCCGTCAACGCCTGAAGAGGCGTACGAAATGGTTCAGTACGCATTTGAACTTTCGGAACAGATTGGGCTTCCGGTGTTTTTGAGGCCGACAACCCGCGTATGCCATGCCTGTGCCGCTGTTGAGATAGATAATGAGCGTAAAGAGCACCGGCCGAATGGCTTTGTAAAGAGCCCGAAATGGGTTATATTCCCGGCGCTTGCTTATAAAAAACACATAGAACTCGAAAAACAGCAGGATGAAATCGCTGAAATTTTTAATAGCTGCCGCTTTAATTACATAACCGGCAGCGGCAATGTCGGGATCGCAGCTTCCGGTATTTCTTATGCCTATGCCCACGACGCAGTAAAGAAGCTGGGCCTTAATGTCAAGATGTTTAAGGTTGGCACAGCCTACCCATTCCCGGCCGGAAAAGCGGAGGAATTCTTAAAAGGGCTTGATAAGGTACTTGTAATAGAGGAACTCGACCCTGTCGTTGAAGAAGCATTGCAACTAATTGCATATAAATCCGGCAGCAGGGCGCAGATATATGGCAAAAAAACCGGAAACGTTCCAAAAGCCGGCGAGTACAGCCTTGAAAAAGTCGAAAAAATTATATCCGATTTCATGGGTATCGAAGATAAAACGGAAGAAGAAACTCCTTATCCGGAAGCACTTCCGATGAGAGCGCCGAATCTCTGCGCAGGCTGCCCGCACCGCGCGTCGTTCTATGCCGTAAAGCATGCGATGAAAGGGCAAAAAGCGGTATTTACCGGCGATATTGGCTGTTATACCCTTGGCAACGCGAAGCCCCTCGATATGACAGATACATGCCTTTGCATGGGCGCCTCTATAACAGTCGCGCAGGGTATCAAGCGCGCCGAACCCGATACAAAGCTTTTTGCGTTCATCGGCGATTCGACGTTTTTCCATACAGGTATCCCAGGAGTTATAAACGCGCTTTACAACGGCACACAAATAACTATTATAGTGCTCGACAATTCCACCACCGCGATGACTGGCCATCAGCCCCACCCGGGAATCGGCAAGACGATGATGGGCGGCTTATCGCCGAAAGTCAGTATTTACGATACCCTCAAGGGCTTGGGCGTTGAATATGTTCGTAAAATCAACCCGTTTGACCAGAAAACGGCGATTGAAGCGGTTAAGGAAGCGGCTAATCAGCCGAGGGTCTCGGCGATAATTTTTGAAGCCCCCTGTATAGCGCTTTTCAAAAAAGAATGTATATATAAAGTTGACACTGAAAAGTGCAAGGCCTGCTCCAGATGTATTAAAGAAATCGGCTGCCCGGCCATTCATCTGGATGAGAATAAAAAGGCAGAAATCGACACATCACTTTGCTATGGCTGCGGATTATGCACAGATGTTTGCCCGTTCGGCGCGATTGGGAGGGACGAGAAATGAAATGTGATATCTTAATTGCCGGTGTTGGCGGTCAGGGACAGGTTCTTGCTTCTCGGCTTTTGGGAGCTGCCGCAATCGACGCTGGTTTTGACGCGAGAACGAGCGAAACAATAGGCATGTCGCAGCGCGGCGGTTCGGTTACAAGTTCAGTTAGAGTCGGTGGCGGCGTCTTAAGTCCCTTGGTTCCGGATTCAGGTGCTGATTTGATATTGGGCTTTGAGATCTGCGAAACCGTCAGAAACTTAAAGAAGCTTTCAAAGACCGGCGCTGTTGTTTTGAATACACAGGTTATAAGCCCGGTATCGGTTTCATTGGGGATTTCAAAATACGACTCCGACGAGATGTTGGATTTCATAAAAAGCAAAGTCAAACGCTTTGTTGTGGTTGACGCATGCGAGATGGCAATCAAGGCAGGTTCAATAAAGGCCGCAAACGTAGTAATGTTGGGCGCGGCATGCGGTGCAGGATTTCTTCCCTTTGAAAAGGAGAGGTTCTTATCCGTCATAATAAATAATGTTCCCGAGAAGTTTAAGTCACTCAACGGAACAGCTTTTGAGTATGGTTATAATTATGCAGCGGCTTTGGTAAAGTAGCATCTTGTCAAATAATATTAGCTTGGAGGATCAGTGATATGAACAGCGAAGTTTTTTCGCAAATTAAGGAACTAATTGACCGCGTGCTTGAAACCAGCCCATTCTATAAGAAAGTCTTTAGAGACGCCGGACTTACTGCGGCAGATATAAAGACGCCGGAGGATTTTGAAAAAATACCTTTCACAGACAAAGAGGCACTCCGGGAAACGTATCCTATGGGTCTCCTTTCTGTGCCGCAGGAACAGGTGGTTAGAATCCATTCGACTTCCGGCACGACCGGCACTCCTGTAATCATACCTTACACAAAACAGGATGTTGAGGATTGGGCGACAATGTTTGCGCGCTGTTTTGAGATTGCGGGCGTTACCAATAAGGATGTTATTCAGATCACTCCGGGCTATGGTTTGTGGACGGCAGGTATAGGTTTTCAGGCTGGGTGCGAAAAACTGGGCGCGATGGCGATTCCTATGGGGCCGGGCAACACCGACAAGCAATTTCAGATGATGATAGACCTGAAAAGCACCGTCTTGTGCTCCACCTCGTCTTACGCGCTGCTTATCGCAGAAGAAGCACAAAGGCGCGGAATAAAAGATAAACTGAGCCTCAAACGCGGCATAATAGGTTCGGAGCTTTGGGGCGACATCATGCGCAAGCGCATCGAGAGAGAACTCAACATAGAGCTGTTTGACATATATGGCCTTACTGAAGTCTATGGCCCTGGTATCGCGATTGACTGCGATAAACACGAGGGGCTGCATTACTTCGACGACTTTCTGTATTTTGAAGTGATAGACTCAAACGGTAATCCGGTAAAAGACGGTGAGTGGGGCGAACTTGTAGTGACTACCCTCAAAAAACAGGCGGCGCCTCTTATCCGTTACCGTACCCATGACCTTACGAGAAAGCTCACTAAAAAGTGTTCATGCGGCAGGGAATACCCGATGATAGACAGAATCATGGGCAGAACGGATGATATGGTCAAGGTAAAGGGCGTCAATATCTATCCGGGCCAGATAAATACGGTCCTTACAGATTGCAAGGGCGTGAGCAGTGAATATCAGGTACATATTACTCACGAGAATGGCCGGGATATTTTCAAACTCAAGGTTGAGAGAAAAGACGGCTTCGCGCCCGAAGAGGTTGAAAAGGAAGTAGCGGAGGTTTTCAAACGCAAAATTGGTATAAAGATTGAAGTGGAAGCGGTTGCTATAGGTGATTTGCCAAGAAGCGAGAAAAAGAGCAAACGCGTTTTTGACTACCGCCAGAAATAATTAAATTATTGCTATAGATGACCTCAGAGATACATGCAAAAACAACTCCCTAATCAAAAGCCGGAGCGGTTACCCCCCCAATAAGGGTTGGCCGCCCCGGCTTTTGATATAAGCCAAACTAAAAGTGTATTGAGTATAAATGGCAGGCTCATGAATGTTTAATTCAATCCGGCAAAAAATGAATAGTCAAAAGGAGGCAAACAAATAATATAAGAAAAAAGCCGGAGGAATTAACAAATGAGTTTTAAATTACCTATAAAAGATATTCATGGTCGTGAGATTCTGGACTCCCGCGGAAATCCTACAGTAGAAGCGGAGGTAACGCTTGAAAACGGCGTTTGTGCTTGTGCCGCGGTGCCGTCGGGAGCCTCTACAGGTGCTTTTGAAGCACATGAGCTGCGGGACGGCGACCCGAAACGCTACATGGGGCGCGGTGTAACAAAGGCAGTCGGCAATATTAACGGCGAACTTAGGAATACACTGATAGGCATGGACGCGTTGGCACAGGCGGAGCTTGACAGGCGTATGGTTGTGCTTGACGGGACACCGAATAAGTCAAGACTTGGCGCAAACGCCATTCTCGCTATATCCCTTGCCAATGCGAAAGCGGCGGCAAAAGCGCTGAACATACCTCTTTACCGCCACTTAGGCGGGCAAAGAGCCAACACGCTCCCGGTTCCTATGATGAATATATTAAACGGCGGCGCGCACGCCAAAAATAACATCGACATTCAAGAATTTATGATAATGCCTGTCGGCGCGGAAAGTTTCTCACAAGGCTTGCAGTGGTGCGCGGAGGTTTATCATAACCTCGGCAAGGTGCTTGCCTCAAAAGGTTTGGCGTCCGGCATAGGCGACGAGGGCGGATATGCGCCGAACTTAGGCAGCGACAGGGAAGCTCTCGACGCCATTGTGGAAGCGATAACAAAATCCGGTTATTCACTGGGCACGCAATTTTTAATTGCGATTGACGCGGCGTCCTCAGAATGGAAACAGGATGACGGCAGTTATCTGCTACCTAAGATGAATAAGCGCATGAGCGTTCAAGACCTGATGGGGTATTGGCAGGAACTTGTCGGTGCTTATCCGATTGTATCTATCGAGGACGGCTTTGCGGAAGAGGATTGGGACTCGTGGACAATGCTGACTAATGCACTCGGGTCCGATATCCAGCTCGTCGGCGACGACCTGTTTGTAACCAATGCAAAGAGGCTTCAGAAGGGCATACTGCTGGGGGCAGCCAATTCAATTCTCATTAAGGTAAACCAGATTGGCACGCTCACTGAAACATTTGAGGCTATTGCAAAGGCACAACGCAGCGGCTACACAACAATAATATCCCACCGTTCCGGCGAAACAGAGGATACCACGATAGCGGACATTGCTGTTGCGGTCAATGCCGGCCAGATAAAGACAGGCGCTCCTGCGAGAAGTGAACGTGTCGCAAAGTATAACCGGCTCCTTCGCATTGAGGAGGAACTGCGGGGAGCAGCAGAGTACCCCGGACTTGGCGCCTTCTATAATCTTCAATAATTTCAGAGCGGCATAAGCCGCCTTACATAAGAACTGTTTTATTAAATAAAAGCAAAAATCGCATTTCTTTAGATTGACATTTGAATTATCTTGTGGTAGAATTTAATATGCCGCGTGCTATGGGCTTTAAAGTATGCAGTTTTGCATCGCCCCGTGCAGCGAGATTGTAATAAGGCAGGTGCCTTTAGTAATGTATGCAATAATCGAAACAGGCGGTAAGCAGTACCGTGTGCAGGAGGGCGACACAGTTTTTATTGAAAAACTCGGCCTTGATGAGGGCGAATCAGTATCTTTCGATAAAGTTGTCGCCGTAGGCAAGGATGATGGTTTTGTTGCCGGAACGCCTTATGTTGATGGCGCGAAAGTAACAGCAAAGATCCTCAAGAACGGTAAAGGCAAAAAGGTCATTGTTTTCAAATACAAGGCCAAGAAGAATTACCGCAGGAAAAAAGGACATAGGCAGCCATACACTAAGGTCCAGATTGAAAAAATTGAGGCTTAATTGTGATTAAGGCGCAGTTTTTCAAGGTTGATGATAATTACTGCGGATTCAGCATATCGGGCCATGCAGGGTATGCTGAAAGAGGATATGATATTGTTTGTGCCAGTGTATCGTCGGCAGTTCAAATGGCGGCGAATACAGTCACCGAAATAATCGGAGCCGACGCCGCAGTAAAGAATGTTAATGGTACGATATCATTGAAGCTTGATTGTAACAGCGGTGAAAAAACAGAAAGTGCAATGTCTGTTATCGCTGGATTGCGCCTGCATTTGTTGCTGCTGTCAAAGCAGTACAAGGGGACTATAAGTGTTTACGATACGGAGGTGTAATATATGCTTATTATATCAATGCAGCATTTCGCCCATAAAAAAGGTGTCGGTTCTACAAAGAACGGACGTGACAGTGAGTCAAAGCGTCTTGGCGTAAAGCGTGCCGACGGCCAGTACGTTCTCGCAGGCAATATACTTGTACGCCAGCGTGGAACACACATTCATCCGGGTGTTAATGTTGGCCGCGGCAGTGACGATACACTCTTTGCAAAAGTCAACGGCAGGGTTAAGTTCGAGCGTTTCGGCCGTGACCGCAAGCGTGTAAGTGTTTATGCGGAGTAGTAATTAGCTGAATATTTATTGTCCCGCTTATAAAAGCGGGGCAATAAATTCTCTTTTACTTTATATGATGTAAAAGCACTTGATTTATAGTGCTTTATAGTGTATAATACTCATTGTTGTTTTGCCGGTGTGATGGAATTGGCAGACGTGCGGGACTCAAAATCCCGTGGTGGCGACACCGTGCGAGTTCGACCCTCGCCACCGGCACCATAAACAAACCTTCATAACCGAAGAGGTTATGAAGGTTCTACTTTTTCATGTGGTTCTTTTCATTAAGAAAATTAGATTTTGTCCAAACTTTGTCCATTTAATTATTAAAAAGGCGCGGTTTCTTACCGCGCCTTTATTTTTATACTATATTCACCACTGTGCCTTTATAACTTACTCGTTAAATATATCCGAGATTGTCTGCTTCTTAATTTTTCTTTGAGTGAGCACGCCAGCGAGTGTTGGGCTTATAATACCGACGAGTAAAGCAAATAAGCAAACAATCAGAGACAGCCTAAACGTCCAATTTAGTGCAAATATTATCAACAGATAAATCAATATGCCCAGAATTAAACCGATAACGGAGCCAACAATACCAGTAAACATGCATTCAACCGAGTAAAACTTTGAAATCTGTGAATTGCTGCCGCCGATTATTTTCATTATACCGATTTCCCGTTTCCAGCCCATTATTGTAATAGTCATTATATTTGAGAAATTCAGTACTACAATGAGTGAAGTAATAAGGAAGAGCAAAATGATAAACATATTTACATATTTGAAATACCCGTTTATCATCTCTAAAATAGCGAGATTATTCACTACGATAGCGTCAAGACCTGTGTCGATCAATTCTTGTGACATATTAGATTTTGTATTCAATAAATCGGTAATCCGCTTTGATTCTTGCTCAAGTAAATTTACATCAGTTACCTCAGCAAGTATTGCGCTGTATTTGCTGTCTTTAACAATAGGGCTTTCTTCGCTTATTAGAATAATATTGTTTATTACATCCGTGATGTTAGAGTATCCCATTCTCCTCATCTTGTCGAGGATACCAGAAACTTTAAACGTATATTTTTTCCCCAAATACTCTATGTCAATAGAGTCACCAAATTTAATTCCATACGTTTTGGCAATATCGGCTCCAATAATCACTTCATCTTTATTTGCGCAGAAAGTACCTTGCTTTATTTTAACCCTATACAAATCAAGAAACACTTGATTTGAAGAATCAATCTTCGAAGATAAAATTATTTTGTTTTTTCCTTCGGAATCTTTATAAAATACAGATGTTACATCTATATCTTTGATTCCGGTGCTTTTAGCGATGTTTTTTTCGCTGTTTACAATGTCAAGCGTAGAGTTGTCGTAAACAGGAAGACACCAATATGTAAGTGTGTTTTTTCTGTTGCCAACAGCAATAGTCATTACTTTATCATCTGATATTTTCATTTGAGAGTATAGCACATCTTTAAAAGAACTTGAAAGGGAAGCAACTAAAACTAAAAGAAGTACACCTACTGAAACGCCCGCAATATTATGTATAAATTTTTTCCTGTTTGAGAGAATGCTTTTAACGGCCATTTTAAAATAGAATTTCATTTTGTCTCATCCGCCTCGACAATCTTGCCATTCTTAAGCGTCACAGTTACATCCGCTTTATTGGCGATTTTAAGATTATGCGTAACCATAATAATCGTGCAGTTTTTCTGCTGTTTTATGTCCATAAAAATTTGGATTATTTTTTGTTCGTTCTCTTCATCCAGATTTCCGGTGGGTTCATCGGCAATAATCACCGATGGCGAATTAATCAAAGCGCGGCAAATGGCAATCCGCTGTTTTTCTCCTCCGCTTAATGTTGAAACAGGCTTCTGCAGTTTGTTTTCGGGAATTCCTACAGAATTTATTGCATCTTTAATCATTTTTAAGCGTTGGCTGGAGTTTTTAATTCCCGCAAAATATAAGGGGATTTCCAAGTTGTCAAGGACGCTATACCGTTCGATAAGTGAAAAATTCTGAAATACAAAACCAATATGCTTTCTCCTGATTTCTGTTATCTGTTTTTGATTCACATCAGAAAGGTTGTTATCGCATACGATAACAGAGCCGCTGTCAGCCTTTTCAACGGTACCAATAATACTGACCAATGTTGTTTTTCCAAGCCCGGACCGGCCGACTACACTGTAAAACTTGCCGGTTTCGAACTGATAAGACGCATTATCCAAAATCACCAACGGTTCAGCGCCATTAGGATAACTTTTGCAAACAGAATCCAAAACGACTGAATACATTTTTAATCCCTCTGTCCCAAATATCTGCGAATTCCTTGCTGCGCTACATTTGTATAAACATAAATAAAAATAGAACATTAAGTTATTATTATGAAAAATTATATCATAGATATGAGATAATATACAAACTTTTTACCCCATGATAAAACTGCCTCGCTCTCTAAAAATAAGAGCCAGTCTTTTGCCGATGTGGCAAAAGGCTGGCTGAATTTATCCGAAGGGCATTATTAAGTCTGAGTAGTAATGATGCTTAAAATTAGGAATAAATATCTCATATCTTTAGAGTAGCAATTGTCAAACAGGTTTTAACTTTCCTCGTCCATATCCCAATGAAGTTTTTGCCCCAATACCTTGTTCTGAAAATACATAACTCAGTGTATTTTCAAGTTTTGATTTTTCATCATTACTTAACGGTTCATATGAACCGATGTAAATATTGAACTGCATATTTTCAATACATATGAATTCGATAGGCACTGGCTTCTGGTCATCCGTAGGCGGTTTACCTCCAAAATTATTATAGTAAAGAGGATAAAGTGGAGTAATCACATCTCTATACAATGTTCCGTTACATTTTGCGTCTGGGTAACTGTCGAAAAAAATAAGCTGTCCCATTCTATTTTCATGTTCTAATTCATCTTTAGGCGTTTCGTTCTCGGACGAACCGAACAGCCGCAGCACTTCCTCAGCGTCATTATCGCCATTGCAATTTATTTCAATCCAACAATGGCGCATAAGACCTTTCAATGTGCTGGCAGGGATGTAAGGTATCCCATAAACAGGGTGCAGAGTTGAAACTGATAAATTGCCAAATGGCGACACTCCACCGATACCGATTGCCCAGCGGGAGTCACCTTGCTCTATAGTAAACTTCCTATATTGTATATTTAACGTTGTCAGCAAATATTGCGTCTTGCCATCTAAATCGTTCAGCAAATTCTTTATTGTATCATTTGCGTTGTTGCTATATTTTAGAGAATAAGATTGCTTAATTTGAAAATATGGTGTTACCTTACCTTTGCTTAAATATGCATACCTGCAAAACTTTAAAAATAGATTATCAATTTGATTTTTATAGTGATATATAAGATCGGAGGTTCCTTGGGGCAGAATTTCTTTTCGGCCGTTAATTTGATTGTTACGTTGTTGATTCTTGCCCATTATGAATCGCCCCTTCAGCAAAGCGTTTCAGCCATTCGAGCAGAGCAAGAGTTTCAGCTTCAAGAAACCGATATGTATCAATCTCACTCTCTGCAATAATACCCATCAAATCGTTACCATCAAATCCCGGTGTTTTTTGTTCTTTAAACCATTCATTAATATGTTTATAAAATATTCTATAATCACTTTTTGAGTAAATGAACGCCATGGCAAGTCCAAATCCATTGCTTAAAATCATGGCAGGAAGAGAGCGAACGCGACTGCGGTATTTTTGAAGAGTTTCATCTTGCAACTCAGAAACCTTTCTGAACGCAAACTCTGCCCGCTTGTTTACAACGTTTTTAGTCATTTGTATCACCGCCTTTTAAATAGGTCATGACAAAACCTTTACCAAGCGTTGCATCTGCGCCTATTTGAAAAACAGGTGGGAGTTTATCAGAGAAGAAGCCCATAAGTTCTGGTGCCTTGTATTTAGGTTCTTTTGAATCCGGTTTTGAATCTAATTTGGCATCTGACATCATTATAAAACTGTAAAGGATGCTTTCCTCCGGCAGATATTCTTCAGTAAAAAGGGCTTTATTCTCAACAACTCCATTGTTACCGATTTTTATTCTGGTGACAATAGATGTCGCGTGTGTAACAAAGTCTTTAAAATCGTCGTCGGGGAGTAGAACAGCTCTTTCAGCTATGTCCTCCGTCAGGCCGATATAATGCTTGAGATCATTGCAACACCGCTCAAAGTCAGGACTTTTTCCAATATCGTATCGAAATTCATCTAACAATATTGAATACTTGCCGGCATTATTGTCCAATGAAAGAATATTGTTTTCACTTGCCAAAGCGGGCGCGTCTGATGGTATGCAAATTTTATTCTTTACACCAAAAGATTCCATGTCATTTTGAAATCTTTTTATAACCATAGGACAAGTAATCAAAGCGTAAATGCCTTTTGCAGAACGAACGGGGAAAAACAGCAGTCGGGCATCTGTAATTGCAATTGCCACTGCTGATAATTCGCTTGCTCCTTCTTCTCCAAATATTGCATTTATGATTTCATGGTCGTTATTATTATTTTTATTTTTATCATTGAATTCAAATGTATCACGCAAGCAACCTTTTATAGTTGAAGACTCGATTTTGGGGTACCCTGTATGTACTTCCCGCTGAATGGGGAGATCAACCGAACGAATATCAGTTCCGCTTCCGGCGTGTAACGGAGTCAACACCTTTAGGAATAAAACTTTCTTTTGATCATACATCGTGAATTTCTCCTCTCTTATGTACTTATCGCCCCGACTAAACAATAACCGAAACCGCGGCTGCAATAGCGCAGGCGGCTAATTTTCCAATGTTCAAACCCAAGTGATTCGCGGTATTCACTTATGCATTTTTTATGGAAAAGGCGTATTACATCTTTCATGCTTCCATCCAGCAGCTTAAAGTAGTACACACTACCTGCCGGTACGGCATAGCGCATTTCTTTGGGCGTTGGTTTTAACTTGTAGTCTTTTCCATCATGGAGCTTTTCTGATGACTTTTCATTTTTCTTGCAAGTGAATCCACCTACTGCAACTGGTCTTCCAACAGCAGCGCTAAAAAGCTTCACGCGAACACTGTGTTTATCATGGGTGAAAGTTCCTGTCATAGTTTCACTATTAATCCAGCCGGGTAGCCAACCCTTTTCAAAGATAGCGGGCGTGGCAAGATACAGTTTGAAACAGTTGCTGTCGATATTAGGAGGATCAGGAATCGGAAGCTCTTTTTCTATGCGGGTAACAATACCCAGTTTCCCATCTCCGCCTATATGTATAATCGATTTTTCCGGAGATTCAATGCCTGATGCTTCCAGTGCCAGACTGCATCGATGTTCTTCATTAGATGGAATTATCAAAGTTTGCTGATATAGCTTCCCAGTGGCTGCCATTCTCTTGTTGTCATCGATACCATTTCCAATACGGTTTTCTTTTATGATGTAGTCACCCAATGGACATACCGAAAAATCTGATGTTTCAGCATATAAGTAATCTCTCATTACTTTTTCGTTTATATAGGCTCCACCGTTGACATGAGGTGGTTTTTTATTTTTTTGCGGTGATTTTAGAAAATAGGTAAGAGGAAAACTGCTCCCAGCCGCGGATGATAAGCCTAATTCATGGGCAATGAATCGACCATCATTTTCTTCGATATATAGATCAAGGGGAATTGGAAACATTATGTGGTTGTCTGCAATAACACCATTCCATCCTATCCTTAATCGCCTGGAGAAAGTATTCTTGTTGCAGTCTGGATTTTCAATCGGCACTGCACAGTTTCTAAGTGCACCAGCATAAACATACGGAAACGGTGGGAAAATGCTTTCAGCGTAGTTGTTCACGCCGCCGGCATCGAATGGTGCTGCATCTCTAAAGAACCACGAATCTATCGCATCTATTTGGTAGTACAAGGAACTTCCTCCTTTCCTAAGAACGCGGCAATTTTCAGAGCAGAAGTGAAATTTTCTAAATCATGATTGCATTGCTCAAATAAATTTAAAATATCAGTTATAATATCTTCTTTACCTTCCGGAGGGCAGATGCTCGAAACAACAAGAGGCTTTAGCATTTCTTCTTGAAAAGCTTGTCCGCCGTCCACAAGCTCTTGCAGCACAGAAAGAAGCGAATAAATGCTGGATACTGAGAGAGTGCCTGAACTGACTGATTCATATATTTTCTGTATGGCATCCAAACTTGCACAGCTTTTGCCGAATGGATTGCATACAATTGTTTCTTTTCCAGAGCGCTTATATACAGTTATGGCATATGAGTTTTTATCCTTTTTTGCCAGCCGCTCCATTTCATCTGCCAAATTGAGCACATTTTTAAGCGGAGGCATGAGATGTGCATACACAATCCCTGCGCTAAATGTTAATTTTTCTGAAGTTATCGGATTATGAACCATTTCTTGAAATTTCTCACGTAATGCCATAAGTGCACGAATAGCTTTACTTACCGGAAAGAAGCCTAAAAAATCCTCCCCTCCGGCATAAATGCATTCGCCTTTATATTCTTTTATGATATCAGGAACCTTAGTTGCAAACTCTCCGATTTCCTCACTTAATTGTCTTTGATACTCTTCCGAACAATTGCTGTAAGTACTGCCAATGTTATCGCCGTCGAATTTGACTACGGCATAGTAAGATGATATTTTTTCTCCATTTAAATATTTAATGAGCTCATTAGCTATATCTACGTCTTTAGAAGTATACTCTCCTGTATTCTTAGATAAATCAAATCCGTTTTGGCGGTCAAATACTGCTTCTGCCGCTTCTGCGGATAGGTCCTTAAATAAATTTTCCCCAACTGAATCATTTTCAAATCTATTCTTTAAGAGCATATATGCAACAGAAATTATATTGGTATTATACTTATATTTCTGAAATTTTTTATCTGCAATGCAATAAAGCATACGTTTGATGAATGCAAGGGCGCTTAGTCCTTCCCCGGGCTTCAATGCGTAAAACCATTTATCTTCGTTGGCGAATTCTATTACTTCAGATAAAAATTCTGGCTGCGTCTTTTTATCATCTTTATACTTGACAAATATGGCGTTGTATTCGGGGAAAAGAGAGCATTTTCTGCCTGCAGGTTCAGTAGTCTGAGAAAAAGGTCTTATAGTTTTAGCAGCTTGCAATTTTGAGGTGATTTTTTCAATGTCGTCTTTGCTTACGTTATTGCATTCCTGATAAGCCCAATATACTTCCGGAAAATCTTTAAGCTGAGCTATGATACTTTTATTAGGTTTAATTTCACATTTCTCAAAGACAGACTCATAGATTTCCTTAAATTCGGACCGAACTTCTTTTTCCATAAATTTAGCAAGTCCGTCTAAACGGCCGCAGATAAAATTTTCACCTTTTAAACACTGTTCATCTGAGAATGTAACTCTTAACAAGATTCGGTTTGGAACATTCGGTGTTTCATTTTCTTTATAAACAGGAAGAAGCCGTTTAATCTCTATATCAGTTTTCAGGGCATCGACTGCGTTGCAAGTATGTATTATTAAATACGATAATAAAAAACTCCCTGCGTATAAATCCCGCATTTTACGAGAATTCCCGATAAATGATTGGACAGGGCCTATTGTAAATGAAAGAAGATATTGTTTCATTTTTCATCGCCTTTCTCGATTTTATCAACGAAAGCATCTTGAATATTATCCCATTTCGTTTTTTCATTATCCTGTTTCTTTGTTGGATTGTAACCATTTTTTTGATTTTTGGGTTTGTTTTCGAATTTTTTTGAAGGCACGAAGTTCAGAAAAGTATACACCGGAACAATTCCTTCATTAACTTCTGCAAGGCTTACAATAACGGAAGAAGCAAAATGAAAACCGTTATCTACATCGCCTAATACATATGAATTACGGAAATCTAATTTTGTATTGTGTGAAGCGAAATCTACTTTTTTCAAGTATTCTTTTACACAGTCTTTTGTTTTTTTCAGTAGTGGACTGCCAAAATGTATTTTTTTAATGTAGGGTCTATCATTGTCTGGTTTGTCGTTATCTGATGGATTTTGCAGGATGATGTCTCTTTCGCCGTTTACAACATAAGCCTTCTTTTCACACACATTGTTTAAAAGTTTTACAGTATACTCCGGCAAATCTTCATATGAAATTTTGCTCAGTTCGTCGGTTGTCATGCAGCCGCGGCCGCGACGTGTACGTTTGCCAATCCCGCCGATAAGCAGCGCAAGATTGATCAAATCCTCATACCATTGCTTCAAATAAGAGTATGTTGTTTCAAATTTAACATTAAATACTTTTCCAAATTTATAGCATAATCTTTTGGGACTTTTCTTATGAAATAAGAGAAATTTTTCCTCATACCAACTCTCTTTATTACTATCCAAATCTAATATTTGTATTCTTAATGGGGAGGGCTTTGCAAGTTCTTCTCCGTTTTCTTTTAGTTGTCCTCCGAACCGTTCCACTTCATGCTGATACAGTGTTTTGCTATCAAAATACGGATTGGCAATCCGATATGTATTGCGCAAAAGTCCTTTTAGTTCTGTTGGCCTTGGTTCAAGTTTATCGTTGTTTCCGTGACTGAACATTGGACTGATCACTTTAAGTGTTTTAATTGGTATTTCCGTCATCATTTTTATCCTCTTTTCCGTTACCTTTTCTATTGAACATATCTGCATAAGCTTTATGCGGGAAAAACATAGGATTATTTATGAGCATTAAAAGCTGATTGAGCTGTAAATTCAATGTTAAAAGTGAAACAAGCTGACCCTTTTCATCAATTACTTGGTAATCAGAAAGTTTTCTGGAATACATTACTTCTGGATATTTTAATTCTGTTTTTGAATTCCCGCACATATTTAACTGGCCATGCCAGTTTGCTAAATTCCAATCGTCTTCATGTGGTATCTTGATTTTTATTCTTGGTGGTTTTTTATTAGCAATGATATAAATGTCGAAACTCTTCGTAAGCTTTTTACTCGGCTTTTGGAGTGAGCATAAAATCTTTATTGGTCGAGTTCCTGTTTGATATTTAGCAGGTCCGACACTCATTAATTGTGCCAATCTCGTTATAGAATCACCAGACGTATTCAAGTTATTAATGCTATCGCACCATTTTTTGATGTTCTTAATGTCTTCATCTATTTCCACATTTTGGCTTTTGCATTGCACTACGGCCGCTACAGCTTCAATCGGTATGAATTTGATACGACCTTTTCGGAAAATATATGGTGTATACATTTCATCAAAAATTGCAAGGTCTACTTCATTTGAAACATTTTCATTCGAATCAATCAAGAATACTGACTGCTCAATTACATATTTTTTTGGAACAATTTGTTCAAATAGTTGCTTCCATATTTCTTCGCGAAATCCTCCGATAGTTGGTGGGTGGTTTGGTACAGTAAAATTTAGCTGTGACACAAACGACTTTTCAGCTTTTTTATAATTCTCGATTATCGCTTTTCTAACTTTTTCACTTTTTGACGCTTTTTTTGACATATCGATACACTTTCCTTTTGTTATATATTGGATTAAAAGAAATACCGCGTTTTATTTGCTTCGGCTTATTAAACAAATCTAACTAGCTTCATTTTGCTTGATTTGTATAAAATTCCTATTATTTTAAATTATAGCTCGAATGAAACATCATTTCAACCAAATATTTAAAATATTGACAAAATACTTAAAAATTATTGCCTACATTAGCAAAAAACTTACGCAAAGACCCTGTAACATTAGAAAACTGCAATAAAAAATGCCGCTTTTAGGCGGCATTTCCCTTATCTTCAATCCAATTTTTACATTTACCTGCTCGTGTCACTTCGTATGAAAGGATACTTTACATCTTCGTCAATGAGCATTTTATATTTGCTCGGGCGCCGATACGCATTTCCGTGAACCTCTGTTTCTCGGTATTTCCTGAGCATATCAACGTCAAGTTCTGCAATATATATTCCTTCTTCTTCGCCGGCTTCAAGAATACACATATCTCTTGACCCCGGGCGGTCGGGCAGATATGCAACTCCATCAAAAAGGGTAGAATGGCCGTTGCAGTCAGGTTTTCCAGCGGGGTAGTTGCAAGTTGCAATAGCCATCATATTCTCATAGGCTCTCGCTCTTAACTGTGACAATCGGTTAATCTCCATTGGACATGCATTTGGTACAAGAACCAATTCAGCACCTTTAAGCATTAAGATCCTTGCACTTTCTGGCATCTCCCTATCATAGCAGATCATTGCTCCTACTTTGATGATTCCTTTACCGGTCTCAAGGTCCGCTACATAAAAATCTTCACCTTTGCTGAGCCTTGCTTCATCACCAAATTCACAGGTATGTACTTTTGCGTAATTCAGAACCAAATTCCCATACATATCGAATATACAAACTGTGTTTTTCGGAAGCGGATTAAATGACTCCAGAAATGTAACGCCGATAGCCATTTTTAGTTCCCGCGCAAGGCTTTGGAACTGCTTTACAAAATCGCTTTCCACCGATATGGATTTTCTTTTTAATTCATTAAGGTCCTCAGGTATATCATATCCATCATTCCACATCTCAGGGAACAGTGCAATATCTGCTTCGCGTTTTTTCGCTTCTCTGCAGGCCTCAATTCCTTTTTGCAGATTATCTTTAATAGTTTCCATTGGCAATAACTGAAGCAGTGCAATTTTTAAATACATAAAGCCACCTTCGAAAAAATTTTTCTGGCATTTTGCTTAAATCCGCATTTGGTTAATGCAATCGGAGAATTCCTCCCCACAAATGGCGAAACGCCTTAAATTAGAAATCGGTGTTATTTGTATGCCTTAAGAATAAAGGTTTGACCCCAGTTTTTCAGTATTTTTATTGAAGAAAAACCCGCAGCCTGTAGTGCTTCCATCTCATGCTCTACAGTTAATGGGGTATCATAGTGATAAAACTCATTATCATTAATTCCCTGCAGCTGTTTTAGGTGAAGCAGTTCATTCCTGTGCAACTCTTCCTCTTCATCAGATAATGAAAAATAATCCGTCAAAATAAAATAGCCCGTTTTCTTTAGTGATTTATGTAATTTTGCATAAAGCGGTATTTTTTCCTCTTTAGAAAAATGGTGAAGTGACTCCACAGATACAGCGGCGTCAAATACTTCGCATCCGAATGGAATGTCAAAGTATGAGCCCAAAACCAATTTAATATCCTTTTCGGGAAACTTTGCTTTTAATACGCTTAACATTCCGGGTGCAAGGTCAATGCCCGTTACTTTGGCGGTAGGGTTGATCTTAAAATATTCTTCTAGTTCCAATCCAGTACCACAGCCCAAATCAAGAATATGGGTTCGTGGTTCCTTAGGGAGACATTCAGCTGTAAACGGATAAAATTCCTGCGCTGACTCAATACAGGTTAATTGGTGTTTATCGTATTCATCTAAGCGGTTATCGAAAAAATCCACCATTTTCTCAAGCATAGACGAGTCTCCTCAAATTATATATATCTGTTGTATCGGTTCTTCTGTATGTTTTATCCAGTCTGCATAGCATAATAGCTTGTATATATTTCTTTTAATTTTGTTATATCCCAGATTGTCCTAATTCTTTTATGACAAGCCCCTTTTTTCAACAGGAACTTTCATATTATTTTACTCTGCCTCGGAGTGAAATACAATATATTTTCCAATCCTCAATTTGCGAATAAAGCATGTTACAACAAAATAAGATTCCTGACATTGGCACCTCAGACAAAGTAACCTGTGGTAGTTCAATATCAGGAACCACTTATTTATGACTTTATAAGATCAAACTTATATACAACATCATAGCCGCTTGAATATGCGCTAAGTGCTACAAAATTATAAGCTAAGAGATATTGTTTTTTCTATGAGTCTTAATTTTAAGCATTTGCCGATTTATATTAAAAGACATATTTCACCTAATTTCAAAGTCAAGAAAAGTAATATAAGCGCCCTTAAACAAAACGACTCACTCAACGGATAAATAGGGTTAAGTGAGTCGCTTTTGTATGGTACTAGTCAATTACTGAAATTTGTATAAAAATGTTCCACCTTTCAGTACGGGATATTGTTTTATTAGAATTTAATTACTTTTGGCTCCTCGGTAAATGAATAGAATACAGCGGTTGCATCCTTAAAGTAAAGGACCTCTGTATTGTCATCCTCCGGTGAATACATAGATTGAAGTTCTGGATAATTATCAAGCATATGTTTTTTTGCTTCTACTCTGTCATCCCTGATAAGCTTCCCAGTTACTCTAAGCCATTTCCCATCTGCATAAGCACAGATCTCTGCTTTGGGGTTTGCCTGTAGCTGTTTAGACACATTTTTAACCTTGCCTGTCTGGATATAAAGTTTACCTTCGAAAATATCCACTGTACCGAATGGCCGGACTCGTGGCTGGTCTCCCTCTACTGTAGCTAAATAATATGTTCCGCATTTCTTCAAGAATTCATAGACTTCCTGCATGTTATGTCCCTCCAGTTTATCAACAAAATGTATTGAACACAAGTAGGGAAGTGTCTAAAAGTAGTATTCGATAGTAAAAGCAAGTTCTATTTCACAATAACCACTGCCAAAAGGCTCAATCTTCTTTTTTGTATTATTGATAATGTATGACGACCTTTCCTTCACACACGGCAGATCCTGTTTTAAACAGGAACTTCGATATTATTTTACTCTGCCTTGAAGTGAAATACAATATATTTTCCAATTCTCGCTTTACGAATAACGCAATTAAATGAGCAAAAACAAGGTTTCCTGACCGGAAGAACACAAGTCAGGGAACCTTTATTTATGAACTGAGACTATATAACAATTTACATTACCGCACTTAATTCTTTTCACTGTACTCATATAAATTTCTACTCTATACTTTTTTTTCTCGATATGAAATCGGTGTTATCCGCCTCATAGTATCGAAACCCATAGTGCAATTAAGAAATCATATATACCATGAGTGAAAATTAGCGAGAGTATGGTACAGCCTTTGATTTTCTCTCTGAATATACAGAAGATTATTCCAAGCAATGCTGTCAATAAAATCTGAAGTAAATTTCCTTGGAACATATGGAACAGCCCGAACAGTAAAGAGGAGATGATGATAGCAAACCATTTATTGTTCTTGATTTCGAGTAGTTTATTAAATATGTAGCCGCGAAATATCAGTTCTTCTGCGAGAGCAACAGCAAATATCGTGTTGAAAAACTCAAAGATAAATTTCCAAACTTCCGTATATCTTACGTTACTAATATAATTTTTAAAACCCAGAAGAATGGGGAGAACGGTAAAAACTAATGACATGGCAATAGCAAGTAATATACCGATTCCTATTTGCCTCGGGATCTTTTCTTTTGTGAAGCCAAGATCACTTAGTTTTTCCTTATTTACAATCATTAAAATTGCTGACGGGACAATAAGCAGCCATTGGTTGACAAACATAGCTACTATGCGCAATGGGATAGAAATTGACTTGAGGATATATTGGTTGAATAACGCTATTCCAAAATCAATCAAGAATGTACCTAAAACAGATATTAATAGCTGAATCAATGATGTTTTAGTTTTTGTTTTAAATATAAATGAATTAATGTCCATTTATAAGCTCCTATTATAAATTTAAGATATCCAAACACTATGGGTATTTTAAACTGTTTTTCACACATAGGGAAGGGGAGCGGGGGGGAGTGACAATTGCTCTTCGAGGATAAGGGTAAACTACGAAATATCGGATATCTTTTAGCATTTTTAAAAGTACCAAGTTAGTCCCATATAGTTATTAACTATCTCTCTTCACAGCGCTTTTGCCCATTTTCTTGATTAACTGTCTTTTAAACAAGATTTCGTTTTTCTCTTTTTGGATACTTGCTTGAATGAACCTGCAAAAATAAAATTTTTGATGGATTGTATAGTTAAAATTATAACATCTGCCTACAATTAATTCAACTTATTGACACCAGAAATACTGAATTGACAAAATCTCAGATTTCCCACAAAAAATGATAAATTTGAGTGTTATTATAGAAGCCATAGGTTTTAAGGATTAAAAGTAAACCGTTGCTAAAAGGGTACAGAATATAAACAAAAAGGCAAGGCAGTTTCATTTATTTTCCTTTCTGCAACAGGTGCTGCATACGCATGATATTCTAGTTTGACGGTTAGATGATTGGTTTAGTTAAAAATAAGAATTGCAAGAAGCACTGTTAACACTGTATTAGATTTGTCGATCGGGCCTTGTTGACGTCAACCATAGAAGTGTTTAGAGATAACAAATCGAGGATCCGCCTGGTGCCAGACCAGATAGGGTCAAAATATGACGGATTTACGATATGAGCGATGGAACCGGCAGAGCCGACTACAAACACCATAATCCACGAAAATATTAGAAAAATTTTCGTTCGCAGTGCCGTAGCTACATCCGAGTCGGTTTATCGAATACTGTACTTGGCAATAAAGGATGTCAAACCTGCAAAAAGGGCAGAAAACACGGCCATTACTGCCATAACATAATTATTTACCTCGATAAATCGGTTTTCCTATGTATGGAAGTAAACCTGCATTTACAACAAAGTTAAAAATGTGCTTCAACAGCAGAAATACCTTTTGAAATAGTTTGACTGATTTTAGGACATATCCTGTTTACATATCGCATCCACAGTTTTTCGATCGTATGTATTCTGAATAGTTCTACAACTGAACAGCCAAAGAATACAAGGAGAATGCAGATTACAGAGTGTCCGAATAAATTTACCGAATTAATATAAGATTTATTCTTAAATAATGTAATCCAAAGGTAATGCCTAAAAAGTACACTATCGTGAAGTAAATATATTCCAAAAGTAGACGCTGCTATTGTATTTATAATTTTACTGCTCTTAATATCAAGATTCTTGAAACCAATAAATAACAAAACTGAAGTAATAAGAACAGGCAGAGTATTCATACCAAAATAAAATGTTGCTACTTTTCCTAACCGTGTCACTCTAATACCTAATAAATCAAGACTAACTGCAGTAAGGAATGTCAGAATATAGCTTAATGTTCCCCAAAGAATACAGTGCTTTGTTTTAATTTCGTCTTTATACAATCTAATATATCCAGCAAGAATATAAAGATATAGCCCAGGATGTATTGTTCATAGCGAACGATCCACCGACAAAAATCAATTCATTGGAGACGCAGAATAGAATAGTCATTAATAGGATTAAACACAAATGTTTGCGTTTTCCAAGACCTTTTAATAGTTGATTTATATAAGGAGAAAATAAATAGATTACAAAATAGCAAGTAGCATACCACCATGCTGATGATGACAAAGGAAACAAACTTTTAATAACAGTTTTCATACTGTTGACGCCATCAATCTTAGTCAAATAGAAAAAGAGTGTAATGGCAACCGAATAAAAGAATACCTGTCCCCAAAACTTTAGTATCTTTTCTAATTTAATGTTTGATGAATTTATTAGGAAGTATCCTGAAATTAGCATGAATAAATTGACGCCAATCTTCCCGCCAAGCGAGAGCCATTGAACCCATAGCTTTTGAATGGTTATATTGTTTGTTGAAAAGGAAAAACCTCCATGAACAGAATAGTGGTGTCCTACAATCATTAACATTGAGAATATTCTCAATAGTTCAATTCCAGATTTTCTACCTGTCTGTTTAGAGGATATTATGCTTTCCATGGTTGGTAGACCTTCTTTATAAAAAGGTTAGTGGGATATGCAAATTACATTGCATACAATACAAATTGTACCATTAAAAATGATGTATTTCAATGGTAGAGTAGATAATTATTTACACATAAAAAGCGACAGGGAACACGTCCTTGCCGCTGACATACTTTTATTATATGTTTTTACTGTAAAATATAGATAATAGCTCCGATGTTAATAAAATAAAGAAGATAAAAACAGCAAAATATCAAGTTTAAAGTTTACGGTATATTTATAATATTTGTGAAAGGAGTGATGGAACAAATGGAAGAAACAAAGGTATATTTTAAAAGTTTACTTTGTAAGATGTTTTGCAGCATTTCTTCAAAACTCAGGTTTGGAAGAAACAAATACCATGCGCAGGCACCGATTATCAATATTCCACATGGGACAAAGAACTTCCATGTCTTTCTTCCAAAGTACCTGCACACTTTCTGTTTGTAGGCGCGATATTCATCGCCGAATACTGTCGGCAGATATTTTTCTTCCTCCAGGATTTGAAGGTGGAGCATTATAATTGCCCATAATGTAAAAAGTAAAAGAAACCAATTGAAGAACATCAAAAGGATTCCGATATAAACAAGATCAAATCCGAGAAAAGCAGGATTGCGGCTTATTTTGTAGATTCCGTTCTGAACGAATGAAGTTTGCTCGTTTTCAGCGATTCCTGCACGCCATGAGTCACCCATGGTTATGACCGCTAAGAAGAAAATAATAACACCGATTATCCCCAAAACGATACCAATGACTTTCCCGTTGTACTTAAGCATAGAATGGCCATATAAAATACTAAGCAACTCGGCAATTACAACACAAATTGTTGCAATTTTCATTATAAGTTCAATTATGAATCGTTTCCGGTCAGATTTTCCTTTTGCCATCTGGTCGGTCTCGATTCCTTTTTTCTTTTGAAACAGCATTTTAGTCAGATATATGCTGTAAAAAATCGCCATTATAATTAATGCTATTATCTGATATCTGTTCAATACTTCTACCTCCATGATAGTACGCTGCGGAACAAAATCAATATTGTATACATTTGGCCGACGTAGATGGCTTAAGTCTGATAAATTTCTAACTCCAACCCGAAATGCCGTTATTCTATACTTTCAAAAGGTCCAAATCAATATCACTTGTTGGGAAACATATTAACGGCTTATCAGCATTTCCGAGAAACTCAGTATCGATATGGCCAACAGCGTAGTTTTCATAAGTCCTGCTGAAATAGATAATCGTGCTTTTACTCATCTGAGTTAGTTTATATGGTAATCTCTATCTGATTTCCCTCTATTGCGACGAAACAGCTTTCATAGTACCCGTCGCCCGTTGTGCGCGGGCCACTTATGACCTCGAATCCAGCTTTTCTGAGCCTTTCGGTTAATTCATCAACTGCTTCCTTGCTTCCTACCGAAAAAGCAATATGAGCATAGCCTGTGCGATTCAAATGCTTTGGATCGTCTGCCATCCCCGGCTTTTTCATAATCTCCAATCTTGCTCCATCATCAAAGCTGATGAAGTACGAGCGGAAATCCGTGGCCTTGTTGTGGTAACCGTTATTTTCAGAACCGCCAAGATACCTTACAAAGAAATCCTTCGCTCTCTCCAGATCATTTACATACATTGCGATATGTTCTATCCTCATTTTGCCCCCCTGAAATCCACGGTCTCACCACAACATCTGTCTCACAGCCGACTTGTGTAAAACATATTAACTGCTTATCACCATTTTCGCAATACTCAGCTCATCTGGCGAAACATTGCAGGGAAGATAAAGCACCTGCACGCCTGCTTTCATTGCTGCTTCTAAAGCTTCGCCAAACTCCGGGTGCGTTTTTACATTAGGCAGCACTTTCCTAACACGTGGCATAGTGATGACGAATGCGATATAGCATTCATATCCTTTACTGACCGCGTCAGCAAGCTCGTATAGATGCTTTACCCCTCGCTCGGTTGGCGCGTCCGGGAAATATCCAACGCCGTCAATCTCCAGTGTGCAGCCTTTGACCTCAATTAAAATCTTTCGTGAGCCACATTCCAAATAGAAATCTATGCGCGATTTCCCATAAGTATATTCTTGTTTGAGCAATGTGATATTTTTAAAAAGTGCCGGTGACTTATTCAGCCATTCCTTTACTACCTGATTCGGCGCCTGGCTATCAATATTAACCCAGCCGAGCCCATCCTTATATATGGCTATAAGATCATACTGCGTTTTTCTTGCTGGGTTGTCTGTTTTCACAATTACAACTTCGCTGCCGGGCAAAAGCAGTTCTTTGCAGCGCCCAGTATTCTTTACATGCACTGTTTCGACCTTGCCGCCAAGGCCTACATGCGCAACAAAGCGATTCTTTCGTTCTAAAAATTTGGCATATGTAATATTTTTATACTTCATGTTTTCTCGCGGAAATACTTATCATATTCCGTTCCTTTCAAAATAGTAAGCATACTTATTAGGAAAAAGGATAGAAGGTTATAATTACCGCAAAATTAATCTTTGATAATATTTTCAGTAACGACACTTTTCGATTCTAGTTCTTTATACATTTTATGGTTAAAATAAAATGCAAAACCACCTACTACTACAAAAGAAAGGCCTTTTGTAATAAGTGCCGGTAGTGGTATCTCTGCACCTGAGGCTATTTGACAGATGGATTGTGGGAAAATCATAACTCCTACGCATATACATAGTTTTAAAATACATGCGAGTATTAGTGTTCCAAGTGGTTCTCCTTTTCTTAGCATATACATTGTAACAAAACATAGTACACTAACAATTCCCATGTCCAAAACATATGTAATATTTGTTGTATATACGCCAATAAGAGATAGGGTAGTTCCATTTACCAATGAAGATATCACGCCAGGTAACCACGCTACAATTAATGCAACTCCAGATAGGCCTAAAAAATATACATACCTTTTGAGCCATGTATGGATTGTTGTAAAGATAAGTTTTTTATATGAGTAAACATTCCAAATAATGAACAAGAAAATAAAGCCACATAGATGAGAAATAGTTTATTATATGTTAATCCAAATGCGATACTAGCTGCATAATAAAATGCAACTGCATAAACAGATATCAACTTTAATTCTGATATTGTATCCCTTTTATTAATGTATTTGACGTATGTTGCTATAAACAGAGGAATTACGAAAAGGAAAATAATATATCTGTTCCAATTGATATTGGCGCTTGAAAATAAGTGTCATGAGCATATATCCCATAACCATATATTTTCACTGTTTGTCCTATTGATTAATAAAATCATAACCTGAGTTAAAATTCTATGAAAGTATTCCAGCAATTGAAGTAACCATCAGTAATATTATTGTTACGATAGCTATATAGTCGTTTTTCTTGGTCATTCTATTAGTCTCCCTAAATTTTTATCATTCTTTAACTTATTATCTAAAATAATTCTTAAATCTTACCTTGGTACCATTCGCACTACATGGGGCTTTCTGCACTAATTTTATAATTTTTCAAAAGCAACTGTCTGTTCTTTCAAAGAAATTTTCCCGACCTTATAGCCATACTTAAGCAGTTCCTTCTTGTAATTCAGGAAAGAATGGTCTATCGGGATACCTGCGATTTGTTCTATTTCGGCAAAAGTCAGCTTGAAGTTGTCTGTTCCGTTTTCTTTAATCCAATTCCATAACGGGTCATATTTACTCATGGTTTACATTCCTTTCTGAAACTATCGTTATGTATAATCTACGATAGCTTTTTTTAGTCCAACAAAGGTTATATGCGAGATTGAAACTATCACCCGGCAGCTATAAAATCAGCGAAGTATTTAGTTCATAACTGATTGCGTAATTCAGGATAATATCTGATTTTAGGCTGGTGGGCTTTATGTTCACCAATAATTTTCTCCATCCAGATCATATCGTACCAGCGTCCAAATTTATATCCGCATTTGTGGAACTCGCCAACTTTTACAAAGCCAAGGTGTTCATGAAATTGCGCACTGTTTCTATTAAGGTATTTGTCCTCAGTTTCCGGATATGCAATACAAGCATAAAGATTAAGAATGCCCATCTTTTTTAATTCTGTTTCAAGAGCTTCATATAGCTTTCTTCCAAGACCTAATTTTCGTGCATTGCGGTCGAGATAGATTGTTGTTTCGCATGACCAGTCATAAGCGGCCCTGCCTACAAATGCACCTGCATATGAATAGCCTTGTATGATTCCATCTTTTTCGACAACTATATAAGGATATTTCTCCATTATGCGCCGCATTCGATTTTGAAATTCGCTAAGCGTTGGAACGTCATATTCAAATGTGATAGCAGTATTTATTACATAATAAGAATAGATTTCTAAAAGCCTTTCCGCATCATTAATATGGGCATTCCTTATTTTAATCTCACTCATAGGTAGCCTCCGCTTTGAAATAAGCTTTTAAAAATATTTAGTATGGAACAAAAATGCAGTAAAACTTTGGATATTGAGCTTTTTGTGATTGTAATATTAAATCATAAAAAGGTTCAAGGTTCCGTGCGCTAAAATAGTTGACCAACAGTTCTTAGTTTTCAATCTGATAAACCCAAGTACTATTCCGTAGCCTAACCCTGCGACAAGTTTCAAAAATATTGCCACATCCCAATTTCCAGATATGAAATTCGGTATAATATACAGAAGATGCCATATTGTAAACAGAGCAACGTTCCAAATATAGATATGTAATTCATTCGTCATTACCTTGCTAAAACTGTTCCATATATAACCTCTAATAAGTAATTCCTCGAATACTGGTGTTACAATACTTCCATAAATGATTGTCATGACCGAAGTGAATCCTTCTGTATAGTTGGACGGAGTTGCAATATAAAGGCCGATTACAACGCAAGTTGCAATTATATACCCTTTAGAAAACTTTTTAGGAAAAACGGACAATGTTTGCTTTCTTATTTTTGCGTAACAAATTATAATGATTGTCAAGACAATCATTATCGGCATAGTAATCATTTTTTTGTTAAATAGTGTAGCCGGGAAATAGGGTGAAATAAGCCATAAAATTCCCTGAAGTATGAGCATAAGGATAAATGCTTCTGCAACGGCCATTAATTGATTTTTGCAATTTGAATTTTTCATACCTGCCAAAATATAAAATTGTATAGCTAGATTATACTATAAAATATATTATGAATAAATAACGTAACTTTAATTTTCATTCTGATGGATATTTTAAAGGGGCTCCAGACATTGTCTTCTCCGGCACAGAGCGGCCGGAAGAAAAATCGAACAATGTCTAAAACCCCTTTATTTATCAAAGAGTATCCCTTTACCCAGTAATAAATTCTTGCGCGCAATGAAAATAGAAAAATTTCATTTCCATTATCATAGAGCCGGAAGCTATGATTCTTCCAGCAAGTTTCCGAGATGCCTTTTTTCAAAAACAAATCTTTATTAGGAAGGACGACAATAACTATCAGTTCACCGCTTTCCCGCGGCAGATCAAAAGTTCGCTCTTGATGCCGTTAAGCTCAACGATGTTTTCCGCATTAGCATCAGAGAAATCTTCGACAACTTCACCGTTTGACTCATAGATAACCGAATTGGAGAACCCTTTCACGAGAGCTCGGAACGGGAAATTTTCCGGCACCGTAAGTCTTGATGTTGATGTGATTTGATTGATTTCAAGTGAGCCTGTGAAATCTACAATCTTAATATCCATATCGATATTGCAATCCAATTCTAACGCGGCTTCCACGGACTCCAGAAATACCTTATTCGCTTTACCGCGAAATTCTACTTGTTCACAGGCCAGATTGTTTATATGCAACTCATCACAGTTTGATTCCAGCTCAACATGAGAAAGATACTTGTTTGGAAGAAGCACTTCTATAAAAAGTCCCTCTTTTGCCTTGGCTTCTGTCATCTTGTTATATCTGTTTACGTCTACATCAATCCGGCCTTTGATATCATCAATCCTGACCTTGAAGTCTGTCTCTAAAGTCGCGATCTCGTTAGACGCAAGCCTTACCAGAACCTTTTCACTATCAGTACTTGTAACAAAGAGGGAAGAAGCGCCTCCCAGCTTCATATCAAAACGTTTTCTGCCGTCAATATCATATTCTGTTTTGCTTTCATAAAGATATCCTTTGCGAACAGCTGCCTCTTTTTCCTGTGAAAGAAATTCATCCACACTGATGCCAAATAGATTCGAGATTGTAATAAGATTATCAATGTCCGGAATTCCACGTTCTGTTTCCCACTTGGTCACTGCCTGTCTGGATACTCCGAGCTTTTCTGCGAGAGCCTCTTGTGACATTCCTGCATTTTTTCTTGCATTTTTCAACTTCTCTGCAAATGTCATTTCTTATTAATTTTATTATTACTAGAAAAATCCTTTGCATTAACTAAGAATAAGAAATTTAATATATTATTTATAACTTACAATACCGGACTTTTATTAACAGTTATAATGATGGCTATACGTGGATGTGTTGAGGTATTAAAACTTGAAATATCATCTGCAATCAATTCTTCAATTTCAGGTATAGCAGGCTTAGGTCTATTATGGCAATAGCTTATATCTTATTCTTCCTGATATTGCTTAATAGAATCAATGATGTCGATAGTAAAAAAAGCATACAGTAAAAATGAATGATACCCCCTTTATTGGTTATCCAGTGAAGGGGGCATCTTTATTTTTAAAGTTACACATATCAAAAGGGAATAACTTTTATATAACATCGTACCTCAAACCAAGCATTTTTAACCGTTCTAACATTCTCTTATTTCGCATCAAACATACTGTTTCGACATGGCTTGAGAGCATCAGATTAATGTCTGGCATATAACTTTAAATTCGTCCGTTCGAGGAAATATGTCGAGCAGGTTTTAAGGATATATAGCTGTTCAAGGGAACAGGTCAACCATTTTAGTCCGTTCGTAGGAATAAGCTGCTATATTTCTTTATGAGAACATATATTAAAACTCTTCCCAAGTACGCCCATTAAGGTCGTGTGCAATTTTCTCAGTTGTGGGCATTTTTTTATATTTGAGCATTTCTGCCAAATTAAAATATTTGCTTCTCTGGATCGGATTTTTGCTTGCCTTTCGAAAATCTGTCCTGTAAAAGTGATCTACAATGAAATATTTGTGTGGTATATCGTACAAGTTGTATCCATAGCTCTTTGCCCGCTCAATAGCCTCTTTTATACGATTAAGTTCATCTTCAGATGCCGGTTCTCCAATCTCAGTTTTATACATAAGATTACCATTTTCGTATGAAGCAACAATGATTTTTATAAGCTTACCAATTGCCCGTATACTTTTTCCGCTGTAAAGGCCGATATATCCATGTTCCGAATAGCCTCGAGATGCATCATCGTAGTATAAGCTCAATTCTATGTTATCTTCGAGTGTAGTACCAGCAACAATTGCTCTCATCCACTTATAACTGTCCGGAATTAACCCCTCATCGAAACAATACTTCTTAAAATCATCTAATACTGCAACAATTTCAGCATCGCGCTCATCTACAATGTCTTCCATAGCGTTTAGCAACTGTTCAAAAGTCAAATTCACATGTTTAATCGGTGAATGGAGTCGCTCCGCGTTCGCCATATTATAAGCTTTCAAATCTGCCGCAAATTCATCGAAAAGCTCCTTTCTCATAGGCTTAGGATCCAGAGTCAGGAGTACCTTGATTTCTTCATTTGAAAATTGACCCAGATGCTTGATCAACTGGTCTTTATTAAATTGATTATAGAGTTTGGTTTCCACAACAATCTTAAAACTTTTTTGACTGATAATAGCATCTGGAACACTATCGTCACCGGCAACTTGCAAATCAAATGTAATTTCAGGTGTTTTATCCTCACCTAGAATTAATGAATTCAACATAGAAAAAAACTTATCAGCATTATAATTATAAAGACGTGAGAGCATCAACATTGTATTAGCTGTATCTACATTCTCCTTGGAATGATAACGCTGAAAATAATGTATTTGCATGGACAGTCCTCCTTATATACTCATTCATAAATGCGATGACGGCTTTTAAAATATTTTCGAACAATGGTGGCTCTAACTGGCAGTTAAGGCAGCCGACAATACGATGGCTGTGAGCGGCAAAGAACCCAGCAGTAATTTTGCCATCTTTCGTATATCCGACGGGATGCTGAGCTTTATTGCGATATCCATATATCTCAGGGCTTTCGAGTATTTGTTCTGGAGTAATAGAAAGGCCCCCGATTTTCTTTAACGTGTCGCTGACGCGGTTATACTTAATTCTAAGTTCTTCTTCGTAGGATATATGGCGGAATACGCAGCCGCCGCATTTTTCAGAGACCGGACAGTCCGACTCGATACGGGCAGGGGAGGGGACAATTACTTCAAGAAGCTTTCCATAGGCCAGATTTTTCTTGACACTTAATACATGAACCTTTACAGTTTCACCTTCTGCACAGTGCGGGACAAAGATTACAAAATCGTTATAGCGTCCAACGCCTTTTCCGTCATGTGTCGTACCAGTTATTTGTAGTTCTATTTCCATATTCTTTTTTAGTTGCATTTTAATCCTCAATCCGAATTAATATGAAATTAGTTATTTATATATTGCCGGCAAAGACATATTTTAAGTGCCTGCGGGCTACATCCATAAGCTCGAACAGACGTTCACGACGAATAGGAGCCTGCTCCAGCAGCTTATAGTCTGGGTGGTGCCTTGTCAAATGCAAGGGAATATCAGGCGAGATATGTGCTAAAAATGACGCAATAGATTCAATTTCTTCGTTTGTGTCGTTGAAGCCAGGTATAAGTAATGTGGTCACCTCAACGTGACATGATTTCGCGCACAAAGCGATTGTCTGCTTGACAGGCTCTACACTCCCGCCGCAAAGTTCTCGGTAGAACTTGTCTGTAAACGCTTTCAAATCGATATTCATAGCGTCAATATAGGGCAGGAGCTCGGCCATCGGTTCGCGATTGATGTAGCCGTTAGTAACAATGACATTCTTTAAACCGGCTTCTTTTGCGAGTTTTGCACAGTCATATACAAATTCAAAAGAAGTCAACGGTTCGTTATAGGTATAGGCAATCCCGATGTTGCCAGCAGACTGTGCCTCAAGAGCCAACTCGACTATCTGCTTCGGAGTAAATTCCCTGTAATCGGCTTTGCACTGGGAAATTCGATAGTTTTGACAAAATTTGCAGGTAAAATTGCAGCCATAAAAGCCGATTGACAGGATATAGCTTCCGGGATGGAACATGGCAAGCGGTTTCTTCTCAATCGGGTCAAGTGCGATAGATGTAATCCTGCCATAGCCTTCTGCTGTCAGCTCACCGCCGATATTTTTCCGCGCGAAACATCTCCCGGATTTGCCTTCGCCTATCGTACATTCATTCGGGCAGAGCAGGCATTTTACTGCTTTCTCACTATCTTTTTCATAGTATTTTGCAGTTTTCAAAGCCATATATTACCCCTCTTTTGAATTGCCCTTATGACGTGTTACCGTAAATTTATAGACATCATAGTTTTCGCGGGGATTGATACCTGCCTTTCGGCATGCAATTTCAAGCTGCTGTTCTACAGTATCGACCCCTTCAAGGTCAGGCAGCAGCAACCCGGAACGGCTGCCTTTTCTCACAATAACACCGTAAGTTTTCGGGTCAAGTTCACTGATTTTTGCAGGAATGGCTTCGGATAATACGTCAACACTGTATTCCAGAAAGTCGAGTTCATCGGGTCTGACAGGGTTAAAGCGCGGGTCACGCGTTCCGGCGCTTATTGCATTTTCGATAATCTCTTCCACAATGTTGTCCTGTGTCGGCGCGGTGGTGCCGATACAGCCGCGCAGTTCGCCAAATTTTTTAAGTGATACGAAAACGCCGGCTCTCTTTTCAAACAGGTCCTTGGCATTAGGAATATTTCTAAACTGGGAAGAAGATATCTCCGTTCCGCTTTGAACATAGGCTTCAAGTGATTTGCGGGCTATATTGACATAAGGGTTTTCGTTCTCACGCGGGACTTTTTTATATGCCTGCTCAAATGCACTGGGAGCACTGGTTTCAGACGGGGAGAACCTTGCGACACAATAACCAATACCGAACGGCGCCTCGTATGAAAGCAGTTCGCACTCGGGCTTTATTTTATCAAATGCCCCGCATAGGATGACAAGCGAACGGTATCCGCATTCTGCCGCTTTTTCCCTAAGCCCAGAGTCGATGGAGAGTATGGAAGGAATGTCACTTGCTGAAATAAATTCACTGACCTGACGGTCAAACTCCGCGCCCTCAGGCCTCATGCCGTAGGGGCTTTCTCGGTTTACCTTATGGGACGTATCGCCGCTTGCAAGGATAACCGTTTTGCGGGACAGTTTTTCGGCACATGCCCGGAGCAATTTTCCCAGATTGTAGAGCTGCTGCATATCAAGCCCTGAGCATGACATTGCAACAATTTTAAAATCCTTATAAAGTTTTGAGAAATAATAGAGCGGAACAAGAACGCCGTGGTCAAGCTCGTCTTTAATATCAAACCGGGCTTTTTCAGACGCGGACAGCGTTCCTCCCGGTATGCCGGCTTTGTGCATTGCGCGTTCAATCTCTTGCCGCAGGTCGCTGTCCTGCTCAAAACTGAGTTTCGCATTTGGGGCATCAAAGTTAGCAAAACTGCCGCTGAGCTGCGGCGAGTCATACATAAATACATAATCACTGAAAAGCGGGGCATGCGGAGAAATGATTATAACGGTGTCTGGTGCGAGCTGTTTTGCCTCAAGTGACACCTGCTGATATGCTTTAAGGGTCAGTGCGGCGTCGTTTTCGCGGCCTTTTCCAACTTCCGGGACAATAACAGGCGGGTGGGGAAGAAGATATCCGCCGATAATGACATCGCTCATAAATATAAGACCCCCTTTAAAAATAATATTATAAAGGCTGTCGCTGCCTACAAAAGTACGATTTACTCTTCAATAAATTCATTTGCGCGACTTCTTAAATTCAAGGTACCGCTTTTGTTCTCTTTCAAACAAAGCTTTTTCTTCGTCAGTTTGCGGCGCAAGCGGAGGCACTTTTACCGGCCTGCAATTTGAGTCCAGCGCCACGAATGTCATATATGCAGTATTCGTGAGCTTGCAAACGTGTACCTTAGTATCTTCCGCTGAAACATCAATTTTAACCTTCATTGATGTATTTCCAACCCAGATGAGCTTTGAAGTAATAGTGATGACTTCTCCGACTTTGATCGGGTGCTTGAATTCAAGCTTGTCTACAGCGACGGTAGCAACTTCATATCCAGAATGACGCCGGCAGGTCAGTGCCCCGGCAATATCCATGAAATGCATAAGCTGTCCGCCGAGGAGGTTGCCGAGAAGGTTTGCCTGAGCGGGCAGTACAAGTTCAGTCAATATAGTAATAGATTCCTGTGGACTTCTTGCATGTAATGTGCTCATATTATCACCTTTTTATTTTGTCGTATTATGGTTTTAAAATTCCATATAATATAGACAGTTTAATAAATTCCATACTGCTTAAATTATACCATGACGCAATTATTTAAGAAAGTGTAAATAATTAAGCATGTATGTTGACAAAAGCTGATCTAATGGCTAATATTAGATTAGCACTTAAACGCAAGGAGTGCTAATCTAAAAACAGAGGAATGATAATTTTTGATTGAGAGAATATTTAATGGGCGCAACGGTATTGATATAATCTCGCTTTGTGCTTTGATGCTGGCTTTACTGTTCATGCCTTATAAATGGACATGGCTCCTTGCAGTAGCTTTGATAGGATATGCGCTTTTCAGATGTTTCTCCAAGAATATATATAAAAGACGTCAGGAAGTTTGGAAATTCCAGAACGGCCTTATGCGATTCGCACAGTTTTTCGCCCGCAATACGGCTGGAATGCGGAATTTCTTCAAGTATATCTCACTAAAATGGAAGAACAGAAAAACTACAGTATATTTTAAATGTCCTAAATGCAGAAAGATTCTTAGTTTGCCTCGTCATAAAGGGAAGCTTGCCGTTACATGCACAGTCTGCGGTCACGAATTTATAAAGAAAACATAATCTTTTTAATTAATATAAATTTTGTTGAATATTGGGAAAATAGATATTGTGCCGCAGGTACAATATCTATTTTTTATGGGTTTTGACTCTTGTTTTCATGGCCAATACATAGTAATATAAAATGGATTGTTTATTTAAAGTATAATATAGCCATATTAATGATTAAGGAGTAAGACACTTGCCTTCATTAAATATAGTTTTGGTTGAGCCGGAAATACCGCAAAATACCGGAAATATTGCAAGAACCTGTGCTGCAACCGGTGCGACCCTCCACATTGTAAAACCGATGGGATTTACAGTTGACGACAAGAAGCTAAAGCGCGCCGGACTTGACTACTGGTGGCTCATGACGCCAATTAAGTATTATGACGGGCTTGAGGATTTCTTTTCTAAAAATTCAGGGCCGTTTTACTATTTTTCAACTAAAGCAAAGCATGTCTATACTGAGATTAAATATCCAGACGGCTGTTATTTGGTTTTTGGAAAAGAGACTGCAGGGCTTCCAGAAAAGCTGTTATATGAAAACCCAGATACTACAGTGAGGCTGCCTATGCGCGCAGAGGCGAGAAGCCTGAACCTCGCAAATTCTGTTGCCATCGGTGCCTATGAAGTGCTCAGACAATGGAATTTCCCCAATCTCAAGGAACATGGCCAGCTTAGGGAATACCGTTGGGACGAGTAATGATGATGTAATTCTTGCCAAAACCCTACAATGTATTTTTTATAAAAATGATTATAAATACTCTTGCAAATATTTTCTTTCTATACTAAAATGTTATCGGGTAATTGTTTTATAATTAACAATCTTTCAGTAATTGCCCGTAAGCATAGAATAATAAACCGAGGAGTGTTTGTATGACTTACAACAAAAAAACTATTGAGGATATCGACGTAAACGGCAAGCGCGTATTTGTCCGCTGTGATTTTAATGTTCCTCTTGATGAGAATGGTAATATCACAGATGACAAGCGCATTCGTGAATCAATAAAAACTATAAAATATCTTCTGGACCATAATGCAAAGGTAGTTCTTTCTTCTCACCTCGGAAGACCGAAGGGTGAATTCAATATGAAGTATTCACTCGCTCCGGTCGCAAAGAGACTTTCCGAGCTTCTCGGTAAAGAAGTAATAATGGCTAAGGACGTCATTGGAGAGGATGCAAAGGCAAAGGCAGCCGCTCTTAAAGACGGTCAGGCAATGCTCCTTGAGAACGTCCGTTTCCACAAGGAAGAAGAAAAGAACGACGAGAGCTTTGCAAAAGCGCTCGCTTCATATGCTGATATATTTGTAAACGATGCTTTTGGAACAGCTCATCGTGCGCACGCTTCAACTGAAGGCGTTTCACATTTCGTTCCCGTATCTGTTTGCGGTTACCTCATTCAGAAAGAGATCAGCATCATGGGCAAGGCTTTGAGCGATCCGAAACGCCCGTTTGTTGCTATTCTCGGCGGCGCAAAGGTTTCCGACAAGATCGGTGTTATTAATAACCTGATTGATAAGGTTGACACACTGATTGTCGGCGGCGGTATGGCTTATACATTTATGAAATCACTTGGCCATCACATCGGCAGCTCAATCTGCGAAGAAGATAAAATAGGCCTTGCTACTGAACTCATGGAAAAAGCAAAGAGCAAAGGCGTTAAATTCCTTATTCCGGTGGACAATCGCATCGGCGATAAATACGATCCGAACTGCGAAAGCAAAGTTGTTGATTCAGATGAAATTCCTGACGGCTGGATGGGACTTGATATCGGTCCTGCAACCGAGAAGATGTTTGCTGATGCAATAAAGGGCGCTGGCACAGTTGTTTGGAATGGTCCTATGGGTGTTTCCGAATGGGAGAAATTTGCTTCAGGTACAAGAGCAATTGCAACTGCTGTTGCTGAGTCCGGCGCTATCTCAATCATCGGCGGTGGAGATTCCGCTGCAGCTATTGAGCACCTTGGCTTTGCCGATAAGATGACTCATATTTCAACAGGCGGCGGCGCTTCGCTCGAATTCCTCGAGGGCAAGACACTGCCAGGTATTGCATGCCTCAACGATAAATAATTGGAATTCAAACCTGCGGCGCGGCTTTAACCGCGCCGCTATGTATGTTATAATATACTGCGAACATCATTTTGATAATGGAGGCTATTATGAATAAAGATCTTAGAAAAGTAGTTATCGCTGGTAACTGGAAAATGAACAAAACCCCTGAGGAAGCGAAGAAGCTTATCGAAGAAATCAAGCCGCTCGTAAAAGACGCAAAATGTGAAGTTGTTACATGCGTTCCTTTTGTTGATCTCACAACAGTTCTTGAAGCAACAAAAGGCTCGAATATAAAGGTCGGTGCTCAGAACTGCCATTGGGAAGAGAAGGGCGCATTCACAGGTGAAATCTCGGCTCCGATGCTCAAATCAATGAACGTCGAGTATGTAATCATCGGACACAGCGAGCGCAGACAGTATTTTGGAGAAACTGATATAACTGTAAACAAGCGCGTAAAGGCCGCTCTTGCGAATGGGCTTAAGGTTATCATCTGCGTTGGTGAAAGCCTCGAGCAGCGTGAGCAGGGCGTTACATGCGAGCTTGTCGCGATGCAGACAAAGATTGCCCTCAACGGCGTTTCAGCCGATGATATGAAAAATGTTATCATAGCTTACGAGCCGATTTGGGCAATTGGCACCGGAAAGACTGCCACAGCAGAACAGGCCAACGAGGTCAACCACGCTATCCGTGAAACAATAGCGCAAGTTTATGGCAAAGCTGTCGCAGACGCCCTTACAATTCAGTATGGCGGCTCAATGAATGCTGGCAATGCGGAAGAACTTCTTGCACAGCCTGATGTTGACGGCGGGCTTATCGGCGGTGCTTCACTTAAACCTGCTGATTTTGCGAAAATCGTCGAAGCAGCTTCAAAATAAGCAATTTAAAATATTTTAGAATCTGGAGATTGTTATGAAGAGACCTATTGCATTAATAATAATGGATGGATTTGGCATTAATCCGTCAGAATACGGAAATGCCATTAAAGCGGCGAATACGCCGAATTTAGATAGAATTTTCAGTACATGTCCCACGACCAAGATTGGCGCGTCAGGGTTAAATGTTGGTTTGCCTGACGGCCAGATGGGAAACAGTGAGGTTGGACATACAAATATCGGTGCGGGACGCATTGTTTATCAGGAGCTTACCCGCATAACAAAATCAATCCAAGACGGTGACTTTTTCGAAAATGAGGTTTTAAAAGCCGCAGTCGAAAACGTCAAAGCAAAAGGCACGGCTTTGCATCTGATGGGCCTTTTGTCAGACGGCGGCGTTCACAGCCACAATACGCACCTTTATGCCTTGCTTGAGCTTGCAAAGCGCAACGGCATAGATAAGGTATATGTCCACTGCTTTATGGACGGGCGCGATGTTCCGCCGACATCTGGTAAAGAGTATGTAAAAGAGCTTCAGAAAAAGTTAAATGAAATTGGCGTCGGCAAAATCGCGACCGTAATGGGACGCTATTATGCAATGGACAGGGACAACCGCTGGGAACGTGTCGCCAAGGCGTATGACGCGATAGTCAACGGCGAGGGTGTAAAGAATCCTGACCCTGTTGCCGCGGTGGAGGAGTCATATAAGAACGACGTAACGGATGAGTTTATCGTTCCTGTTGTTTGCGCCGAAAACGCCGAAGTTTCAAAAGATGACTCAGTAATATTCTTCAACTTCAGACCCGACAGAGCAAGAGAGTTAACAAGGACTCTTGTTGATCCTGATTTTAATGGTTTCGAGCGCAAAAAAGGATTTTTCCCGCTGAAATATGTCTGCATGACTCAGTATGACGCGGCAATGCCGAATGTAGATGTCGCCTTTAAGCCGGAAAAACTCACAAATACTTTTGGCGAATATATCAGCAACCTTGGCTTAACCCAGCTTCGAATTGCAGAAACAGAGAAATACGCGCATGTTACATTCTTCTTTAACGGTGGCGTTGAAAAGACGTTCCCGGGAGAGGATCGCGTGCTGATACCTTCACCGAAAGTAGCTACTTATGACCTTCAGCCTGAAATGAGCGCCTATAAAGTTACCGATGAAGTGGTAGCAAGGATCAACAGCGATAAATATGATGTAATCATATTGAATTTTGCAAACTGCGATATGGTTGGCCATACAGGTGTATTTGACGCTGCGGTTAAAGCGGTGGAAGCAGTCGACGAGTGCGTTGGCCGTGTTACAAAAGCTATCGCAGATAAGGGCGGAGTGACCCTTATTACGGCTGACCACGGTAACGCCGATAAGATGATTGACGAAGATGGTTCGGCGTTTACTGCTCATACGACCAATCTTGTGCCGTTTGCTGTTGTTGGCAAGGATTGCGAACTTCGCGATGGCGGAAGGCTTGCTGATATCGCACCTACAATGCTTGAAATAATGGGAATTGATATACCGTCAGAAATGACCGGTGAGTCATTAATAAAGAAATAATGTAGCCACTATAAAATGCCGGGCAGTACTAACTGCCCGGTATTTATCCGCCCAAAATCAGTTTTACGGAGATTATGCTCATAATAAAGCCGATAAAATCGGCACTCAATGCTGCAGGCAGTGTATGACGGGTCTTTGTGACGCCAACAGAACCGTAATACACTGCAACAGTATAAAAGGTAGTTTCGGTCGAACCCTGCATAACGGAAGCCACCCGCCCGATGAATGAGTCTGGCCCGTAGGTTTTGAGCAGGCTTTCAAAAACAGTGAGGGAACCGCTGCCTGAAATGGGTCTCATAATCGCAAGCGGGATGACTTCACTCGGGAAATTAAGCGCTTTTCCAATCGGTGCAAAGGTTGATACAATAAAATCCATAGCGCCGGACGCCTTGAACATTTCAACAGCCATCATCAGCCCGACAAGCGCGGGAAGTATGTTGAACGCGACTGTAATACCTTCTTTGGCACCGTTTAAAAACAAATCGAATATATTTTGCTTTTTGATAATACCGCAGAGCACTATTCCAAGTATGGCAATAGGAACCGCGTAAACACCGAATTGCGGCATAGCTTTGCCTCCTGATGTATTGCCTTGTTCCGGCCCGTTTAGGTTGGCCGTTTTGCTTTTATCCTGGTAGTATGCAGGGATGTGTTTTCAAAAAGACGTGCCAATATAATTCCGCATATCAGCGTTACAATCGAGGACATCCATACACACGGCAGTATCTCAAAAGGAGAAGAAGAACCATATTTAATTCGTATAACTGCTATTGTTGTTGGAATCAGTTGAAGGCAAGCAGTGTTAATCACAATAAACATAGCCATTGAATTTGTTGCGGTATTTTTGTCAATCGCTTGCTTGGACATGTATTTCATGGCGCTGAGCCCGAACGGAGTGGCGGCATTGCCGAGCCCGAGAAAATTTGCGGCCATATTCATACATATCGCCTTCATGCCCGGCCCGGACGGCGAGAGGTCGGGGAAGAGGTGCTTGGTGATTGGTGCAAGAATTTTTGCCAATGCCTTTGTAATACCGCAGGCATCCGCTATTTTCATAAGCCCGTTCCAGAGGCATATACTGCCGAGCAGCGTAAGAAAAAGTGTCACAGCGTTTACCGCTCCGTTTAAAGTTGCTTGAGAAACTTCGTTTATTCGGCCGGTTGCAATCCCGAATACTACTGAGACAGCGATAAGTATGAACCATATCCAATTCATCATAAATACCACATCCCCGATATGTTTTACAGTAAGTTTATCTGGAAACAAAAAAACAATAAATTACAAATTAAAAAATATATTTAACAAATCGAAAATTATCGATTTTGGCTGGTAATGAATAGAAATCCCATAAAGAACCAGTTTAAATGTGTATGGCGTGACAATATATGGTATTTGAAAGATAATAGCAGAAAATATAGTTTATAAATTAATATAACTAAAAAAAACAAATTATGTATAAAAATGATTGAAATGATAAGACAGGTTATCCAATTAATATAAAAATATGATTAAATTTAAGAAATATAATAAAAAGTGAAACAATTTTTAAAAATACGGTTGACAAATAATACAAAATGCTTTATATTTAAACATAGAGTCGCACAATGCGACAAATTATAGTTTTTAGGGGGTAAATTGGAATGAAATCTACCGGCATCGTACGTAGAGTAGACGAACTGGGTCGTATTGTATTACCAATCGAGCTTCGTAGAACATTGGAAATTTCCGAAAAAGATGCTCTTGAAATCTATGTTGACGGTGATTCAGTAGTTCTTAAGAAATATGAACCGTCTTGCGTATTTTGCGGCAACGCAAAAGACGTTGTGAATTTCAAAGGCAGAAATATTTGCCCGGCTTGCATTAAAGAACTTGCAGGCAAATAAGACATACATATTTATTAGTCAGTGAATGTGAAAGCGAAAGCGTTCCCGTGCTTTTTACGGGAGCGCTTTCGCTTTTGATTTTATAAGGATTATCGCTAATTGCTCTCAAGATTATTATTTTGATTTTTTTCTTTTCTAAGGTCCGCAAAAAAAGATTTCAAAAGTAAAGAACATTCATCTTCGAGAATACCGCCAATTATATTTGGCCTGTGGTTAAATTTGAAATCGAAAAGGTTGATAATTGAGCCACAAACTCCGGCTTTTGGGTCTTTTGCGCCGAATATAACGGTCTTTATACGCGAATTTATTATTGCGCCGGCGCACATAGGGCATGGTTCAAGCGTCACGTATAGTTCGCAGCCGTCGAGCCGCCATCCGCCAAGCACTCGGCAGGCGTTATTGATTGCCTCAATTTCTGCATGATAAAGGGCGTTGCGTCCTGTTTCTCGCCTGTTGTGTCCGAACGAAATGATATCGTTGCCCTTGCAGATAACAGCTCCAATTGGGACTTCCCGTTCACGAAAGGCAATACGGGCCTGAGAGAGTGCGAGCCTCATCATAGATTCATAATGGGATTGAAGCGTTGATGTCATTTTATCACCTGAACTTCAAAGAAGCGAACATATTGATTAAATAAAATGAAAGAAATATTATAAACCCGGGAGTTTTGCAAAAAACACTGAATGCTATTGGGCAAGAAACATCCTTATTGAAATACCGGGATTTTAAATCCTTGAAAAATTGCTTGCGTATTAGTAAAATGAACGCTATGATTGAAAGTATTATTGCAGCGCCGAGATAAATCAAATACACTGCATTAGCTATGTTTTCTCCAAAGTACATCTGAATTCCATTGATTATAACAGAAAACGAATTTATTATGCAGTGCATTATCATACTGGTTACAATTGAACCTGTCTCTATTACGGCAAACCCAAGCGCTATCCCGACGACAAAAGCAAGTGGTGTTTGCGAAAAATTGCCGTGCAGGATACCGAATAGCAGAGCTGAAACGACAACTGCAAAGAAATTGCCGAATTTGCGTAAATTCTGAAGAATAAGCCCTCTAAAAATAAGTTCTTCGAGGATCGGCGCGAGCACAGATATGTTAATGACAAATAAAATCATTGAAGGGGTATTGGTCGGAATATCGAAATAGTCAAGATCTACTTGCAGATTAAAAAAACTCAGCAGATAGTCAAAATAGGATGAATAAAGTTCCCCGATTATTGAAAGGAATATTCCAAATATGATGGCATACGGTACAAGTTTAGGATGTGTAATTTTAAACGGTATAGCTTTAAATGGGTGTTGCCGGAGTACCGCTGCGATAATGACAAAAGTAATAAACATATATGTAAAATAAACTAAAGTATTCAAAACGTAATAGAGAAAATCAGATCTATTCGAAATGAGCAGTGAAAGCAAATTGCTTTTTTTAGAAAAGGGACAGCTATATATATAAAGGATGACAATGCCTAAAAAGGTACCGACCGCGGCGATAACCTGTTCTATCAGCAATGAAAATGAAAAGGTATTCGATAATTTTTTAAGAGGTTTTTTGATGTTATTATCGAATACGGTGGGTTCACCATATTCCATTGTGGTACCTCCGATAAAATTTTAACAGTTGTATAATTATTATACAGGTGCTTTCATATTGTGTCAATTAAGGAAAAGGGCCGGTGTACTGTACGATTTGTTATATATATATATATATTATTTGCTGCAAAAGCTTAATAGCTGTTGCTCCAGTTAAAATAAAGCGGCTAATATTATTAGTAAAATAAAATATGCAGATAAATTCAAGCTGACATCTAATAATTTAGGTGCCAGCTTTTTTTAGTTAAGACCTTTTCTCTTTTTTTGATTGTTCCTTTATCATTCGGCCTTCTCCGGCATTTTCACCGAGCTGATCGTTAGACATTCTCGGCTGTTGCCCTTTCGGTTTGCTATTTTGGCCTTTGTTACATCTTTTTTCTGACATAAAATTAAAACCCTCCTGAATGAGTTGTTATACTTTATTCTGCTATATAAAAGTTGAATTATGCAAATGTATAATAAAACTGCTTGTTTGTCAAAAGCAACTTGAAAAGAATAGAATGGATTAGGGACTTGTACTATTCAGTCCGATAAACAGTGAAATGAGTATGTATATAGTTATAACGGAGTTGATAATATGAGGTGTGTTATTCCCGGCAGATTACTGGGACTGGATTGCTGTCATCCAGTAAATCCTCTTGGCAAAAGAGAGAGGATTTGCTGTGACTTTGACGGGCGTGTCTGCGCACACTTTCCCGAGGATTCAAGAGACTGCTTTTGGCCCGATTTCACACATCCGAGATGGCTCAGGTGCCGTATCCTTTATGGATGCAAGCCGCTTGTACCGTTAGGCAAAGATTTCTCTGACCCAGACAGACACGATGGCAGGCACCGTAACAGGCGCCATAACTGCAGGTGCTGTCGCGGCTAAATAGTAAAATAATATTTTAAAGAGTGTGAATATTATATTCACACTCTTTTTCGCGTCATAGATTAGTTTTATGCCTTCTATTTAAAGGCGATAGAATGTGTCTTAAAATTTATTTACAAGAGAACCATTTTCTTCTTCAATTATAATTGTTTTATAGAATTTCAATTTTTTTGTAATTTATTATTGATATAATTAGTAATATGGTTGTATAATGTAACCACAAAATTCTAATACATAAAGGACGGGTGTTTTAATATGGCGAATTATAACATTTCCGTAAACAGACCAGAAAAAAGACTCGATATTGTATGTACAGGAATAGTTGGAGGAAATGATGTAAAGGACTTTGTTGATTCCTTCAACAAAGCAGTTTCAACAATTACTCCAGCTGACTATATCCTTAACTTTGATACAAGCAATTTCAGTGTAATTAGCCAAGACATGATTCCTGGTATACAGGGTTGCTTTGAAATGTATCAAAAACTCCACTTCAAGAAAATCAGAATTAAGCTAAACCAATCAAATCCGATTCTAAAAATGCAGATTGACAGAGTGGCTAAAATGGCTGGTTTGGACAACTATGAGTTTTATTATTAACACAAAAGAATATAACTTGGGTTGATAAGCAGGAATGAAAATTCCTGCTTATTTATCTAAAAATAGTCATTTTTTGTCTTATCATGAAATATTTTATATACTTTTGTCTATAATTCAAGTTATTAAAAAAATATGCAGATGGGGATTAAAATGCTGAAAGTAAAACTAAAAGAAATTGCTGTTTACCATGGGAAAAATGTTGTATCTAATGATATTTATTTAAAACATTTCAAAGAAAGAGGTAAAGATGTTGAACATTTTCTAAAGGACGTAGTAGGGAGGGATAAACGTTACCTCATAGATAAAGATAAAGAAAATAGTTTGACAATGGCTTTAGAAGCTTCCAAAGAAGTTCTCAAAAAAGCCAAATTAAAGGGCACAGATATTGATATGATTGTATTTTCATCACAGTTACCTGAATTCGTAGTCCCACCAAGTTCTTATCTTGTTCATGCAGAAATCGGAGGAAAAAATGATTGTATATGCTATGACATGAATGCCAATTGTGCTGGCATGACAATTGCATTTGAACAAGTGATAAAATATATGTCTGTAAGTCCAAATGTCAAACGGGCTTTAATTGTTGGGTGTGATTACGTTAATTTGATTGTTAATCCTGAAAACGAATTATGCTATGGGCACTATGGAGATGCGGCTTGTGCAATCATACTCGAACAGACAAACGAAGACTGCGGATTAGTCGGTTCGAAATATGATGTTCATACGGAAGATCATCCGTATATCAGATTTCCTGGTTGTGGTTTTTCTAAACTCTTTGATGTTAAAGATAAGACAGAATTGATGCTTGACTGGAAACCATTTGTGGTTAGATGGGAGCATATCTATGCAGAAAACATGAAAGAAGTTATAGAAAAAGCGGGTCTAACCATTGATGATATATCAATGTTCTGTCTCTCACAGTATGTTTATAAGACAATCAAATATTTTAGAGAGGTTTTAGGCATTACTGCTGACAAGAGTATCTATATTGGAAACAAATATGGATACACTGGAACAACAAGTCCATTTATTGCCCTTTATGAAGCCATAAATAAAGGTATGGTGAAGAGAGGGGACTATATATTGTTCTGGACAGTAGGAGCTGGCTCTCAAAATATAACAATTCTTTTCAAATATTAAATTATAAGGCGGGCAGCGGTCAAACCGCCATATGGCAATCCCAGCCCTGTTTCATAGGTTGCCAACTAAAAACCCCCACTGCAAAAAAAGAGCAGTGGGGGTTAATTTTGCACATATGTTATTTGGTTTGAATCTGGCCGAGGCTTGCTGCTTTTAAATAAGCGTTAATAAATCCGTCAATATCTCCGTCCATTACGGCATTTATGTTGCCGTTTTCATAGCCAGTGCGGTGGTCTTTGACAAGTGTGTAGGGCATGAATACATATGAGCGAATCTGAGAGCCCCAGGCGATTTCCTTCTGCTCGCCTTTTATATCTTCGATTTTGTCATAGTGTTCGCGCTCTTTAATTTCGATGAGCTTTGACTTTAACATGCGGAGAGCGGTTTCTCTGTTTTGTAGCTGGCTGCGTTCAGTTTGGCAGGCAACGACAATGCCAGTTGGAATATGTGTAAGACGGACTGCCGATGAAGTTTTGTTAACATTCTGGCCGCCCGCGCCGCTGGAATGGTAAACATCCATTTTTATATCTTCCGGCCTTATTTCAACTTCAATCGTATCGTCGATTTCAGGAATGACTTCAAGGGAAGCGAAAGAAGTATGCCTGCGACCGGAAGCGTCAAAGGGCGAAATGCGGACAAGCCTGTGAACTCCTGCCTCAGATTTTAAATATCCGTATGCGTTCAACCCTTCAACGAGAACCGAAGCGCTTTTCAGTCCGGCTTCTTCACCGTCGAGGAAATCAAGCACTTTAACTTTAAATCCATGCCTTTCGGCCCATCTATTATACATGCGGAAAAGCATGGACACCCAGTCCTGTGCCTCTGTGCCGCCTGCGCCTGCATGGAATGTCATAATAGCGTTCTTTGAATCATATTCGCCTGTTAGAAGCGTAGTGAGCTTCATAGCGTTAAGTCTTTCTTCTATATCTGTTACCGCCGCGCTTATCTCTTCTGACATAGACTCTTCACCGTCTTCGTCAGCTATTTCAATAAGCGTCAAAGTATCTTCAAAATCCTTTTTGAGCTTGTCATATGACTCAATTTTATCTTTAAGCTGCCGTGTTCTCTGCAAAACCTTCTGTGAATTTTTAATGTCATTCCAGAATTCAGGCTGTGCGGCTTTTTCTTCGAGTTCAGCAACTTCTTTTCGTGCAACGTCAAGTCCGAGGGCTTCAGAAAGTTCATTTAGTTCGGGCCTCATGCCCTCCAGCTTTAATCTTAATTCTTCATAGAGAAGCAAAACATACCATCCTTTTTAGTCTTCGCATAGATAAAGCGAAGTTCATAGTAGTGATTAATAAGCAAGAAATGTTTAAGGGCTTTAATTGAGGATTAAAGCCGTAACTTTAATTATATAAAATTCTTATGAAGCTGTAAAGCTCCCGCTACAATCCATCCTGCTCGACTATGCGTTTAATTGTTTCAACTGCATTATTAATATAATAGGGAAGGGGTTCGTCAACAACACCGGCCACCGTTATACCGCAGCGGTTAATAGGTATAAGCACTTTTTCAGCGCTGCTGGCAGCCACTGCTCTTGCCATAGCAGGGGTTACTTCACCGAGCATGGCGTCCGCCGCGATTATACCTATGCTGCCGACAATTATATCGGCCTTTGGGGCGTTTACAACAATGGCATTTTCACCAGATGCGCCCATATCAGCGCCCGCTTTTAACATTAATGAGGTCGCAAGAGGGTTTGTTCCAAGCGCTATAATAGTATGTTTATCGCCTAAGGACTCTTTAAGGAGTTCAACGAGGCTTTTGCCTATGCCTCCGCCTTGTCCGTCAATAACCGCAATGAGCATAATGTCCTCCGCTTTTAATAGTGTGAATTAAATAAAATTGACCCTACGGAGCAGGTCGGTGTTTTTAAGAAGCTTTTCTGTCGGTTCATCCGCTGCAATTCTATGCTCCTCGTCAAAAAGAATACAGCGGTCAGAAAGTTCACCTACCAAATCAAGATTGTGTGTAGATGTTATCAGCGTTTTGCCGGCTTTGTTCAATTTGATAAGCAGGTCGACTAAAAAACGCTGGGACTTTGGGTCCAACCCGTCAGTTGGTTCATCTAAAATGAGCACTTCAGGGTTTATAGCGAGAACAGCCGCTACAGCAGTTTTTTTCTTTTCTCCTCCGCTCAGAAAAAAAGGCGCTCTGTCAAGAAGATTTTCTATTTCAAGCAGAGACGCTGCATCATATACTCGGCGGTTCACTTCATCAATAGATAATCCATACTGAAGCGGCCCGAATGCAATCTCATCTTTGACAGTTGAACAGAAAAGCTGTGCATCTGAGTCCTGAAAAATAAAACCTATCCGCCTGTGATACTCACAAGACAAACGGTCATTTTCAAAATATTCTTTCGTAATCTTAGAACCAAAAGCGGTAAACGTACCGCTTTCAGGAACTGCGATACCAGCCAAGATGCGGAGCAAGGTGGTTTTTCCGCAGCCGTTGGCCCCTAAAATACAAACTTTTTCTCCGCTTTGGATTTTGAAACTAATTTTATCGAGTGCTTTTTTATCTTGATAGGAAAAACTTACATTGTCGAGATTGAATATTTCACGTTTACCATCCAAACGCATAAACTCCCAGCAGCAATATCAGAACAATTATAACATTGCAGCAAGTAAAAATAAAGTCCTGAATGCCAAATTTGAGTTCATTAAGGCTTACAGCCTTGCCGGTAAAACCTCTGCAGCACATAGCGTCATAGACATCGCCGCTCAGCTTTTTAGATTTCAAAAAAACCGAGGCAATACTATGTGAAACAAACCTTCTTTCATCTTTCGATTTTACTTTTCCGACCGTTCTTAAAAACCGAGCTTCAATAACCTTAATCGCTTCAGAAGCAAGTACGAAAATGTACCGGTAGGCCATAGACAGTATAGATACAAATACATCGGGGAGCTTTAACGCCCGCAGAGCTTTTTCAATCTGGACCGCCCGCGTAGTAGCAAAAATGAGATACACAAAGCTGAGCGAAATGCCACAGGTGAGGGAAACTCTCAGCGCAGTTTTAATTCCGGACAAGGTGAAGTAGAAGGTTTTGCTAAGATATATGAGAGGGGTTCCGGATGAGAAGAGGTTTATAGCCGCAGGCAGGGAAAGAATAAAAAGTACAGGAGGAAGATAGCACCATACCCTCCGCAGAAAATCGCTAAGTTTGAGCTTAGACATTACAGCAAAAAGTAGCCCAATTGCTGCTATTAGGATTTTGACGAATATGCTAAAAACTGCGGAAGCAAATACGATATAAAATAGCAATACCAGGATTTTCACCCGTGGATCGATAATTTGGAGCAATCCGTCATATTTCTCGTATTTTTCAGCTAAAAATTCGTTCTGAAACACCTTAGTTATCTCAGACAGCGCACGCCTCAAAAAATGAGGGCGGCATTCAATGTAATCACTGTAATTTTCCGATTGAGCAAGCCATATCGGCAAGTTTTTATTGACTCTATTCAACTTTTATCCGCCTTTTTTATGTGCATAATGATTTTTGATGTGACGAGTATGACTGTGAATATAAGCGCAGTGCCGATGAGAGCGGAAATAGAATAAACCAGTTTTTCAGGCGCACCTTCAAAAGAATAATCGGGCAGAAGTCCATGCCAGAGGTCTGATAATTTCGCCATGCCTTGCGGAATAAAACCTAAATCCGCCTTCAGCTCGTCCAGACCCCATTCGCCCCACGCTGTGCCTGACGCAAAAAGCCCAAGCGGGGTTAGTAATACTAAAACAGCGAAGGCAGCGATTATTTTCCTCCGAGAAGATTTATTCTCATTTATATTATGTTCAATGCCGGCACTTATATTTTTGCAGAGCATGTCGGGAGCATACTTCGAAACCAGAGCGAGGGCAGTCGCCGTAATTACCGCCTCGAGCGGGCCGGCAAATAGCGTATGTGTAAACATCATGGCAGGGATAGAAACAGACAGTGGGTAGGGGCAGTAAAGGGGAGCGCCGCTCGCAGTCTTAAAGATAAGGGGCTGTATACCGAACTCAACGGCTGCAGCAAAAGCCGCCGCGTTAATCCCGATATAGCTTCCGATGAAAGCCCCTGCCGCCGACCGCTTTGAAAAGGAGGTATTTTTGCCCGCAATCAGGCGATATACCGCGTATCCCGTGAACGGCATGATTACCGCAATATTAATGCAGTTTAAGCCGTATGATAAAATGCCGCCGTCACCAAAGACCAGAGCTTGGATAAGAAGCGCAATTGAAATTGACACGCAGGCAGGCCAAGGCCCTAAAGCAATGGCAGCAAAGACAGCGCCCACTGCGTGAGCGGAAGAGCCGCCAACGACCGGAATATTGAACATCATAATTACAAAAGAGAAAGCAGCGTATAAAGCCAGCAGCGGTATCTGCCGCCTTCCAACCAATTTTTTTGTTTTATTTAATGCAGCGCCCCAAACAGGAACCATAGCCGCAAGTGCAGGTACAGAAACGGCGGGGCTGATATAACCGTCAGGAATATGCATGAATTAACACCTCATACCATACATAATAAAGCCCATGGAGGGCAGTTCCCTTCATGGGCCGATTATTCTCAATTATAATGCAATCAAACATTGAAACCTTCATGGTTTCGTTTTACTGATTCTATCATATTTAAAATGAGACGTCAATATGGTATTATAGTTATAAGAAAGGCTTTTATAAGTTAATATAAAGAAAATTGCGTAAAATTAATTATTTTTCCTTGACATAAGCAGTTTTGGCTGATATAATATGAAAGCGCTTTGAACGAAAAGCTTGAATGAGAGCCATTAGCTCAGGTGGCAGAGCACTAGACTTTTAATCTAGGTGTCCGGGGTTCGAATCCCCGATGGCTCACCAATTTCCTGAATCAGCTTTTGTTCCAAAAGTTAAGTAGCGATATTTTGGGTTCAGAGCTTAGTAATAATTTCCTTGACATAAGCGTTTTTGCCTGATATAATAGAAAAGCGCGCTTAACGAAAAACAAAATAAGAGCCATTAGCTCAGGTGGCAGAGCACTAGACTTTTAATCTAGGTGTCCGGGGTTCGAATCCCCGATGGCTCACCAGAAAAAGACCCCGCGAATCTAAAATTCACGAGGTTTTTTTGTACGCTATTTTGCAAAACGCTGAAACTATAAATAAGTTAGTGAAGTAAAATCAGGCAGAACCTTGCAATTTTCAGTGTAGATATTAATATGTTCAAAAACAGCCCCAAGCCCAAACTGATCCGCCCCTGTCAATGTAGACCAGGGAAATAATTAAAACATGGTTATTGAATAGCTACTGCCAAATGGTGGTAGCTCTTTTTATGCAGCAAACTTTGCCTTGTACTTCAGAATCCGTTTGTTC